>NZ_JBANBJ010000046.1:0-69985 GCF_059803515.1 Bradyrhizobium sp. UFLA05-125
TCATCGCGGAGCTGTAGCGGGGATCGGTCTGCTTCATGTAAGTCGGGGACGTGTCGCGTGGAGGTGTCGGCAGACGGTCGCTTCGCCGGCTTTCCAGGGGGCGGTCGGAAGAATTGCGCCACACCCCGCAAGAAAGAAGACGTCGCAGGTCGAGACGCGCTCGTGGAATGCGTTGGCGTTGGTCGTGGCCATCGCGGTCGTCGCAGCGAAACTGATCAATGCAATTGCTGTCAATCGGGATTTCGAAAACATAGGAATCCTCCAGTCCTCGGTTCGGCGAGGCCCGGAACGGCCCGCTCAGCCGTTGGACGGGGTCGGATGAAGACCGGTTCGAGGGGCTACACGGTAACGTGAACCGTCCGTGGCGACGCCAGACCTGCAAGCTGGGCCGCACTAGGCATTGCGCAAACCACGCTGATCGAGATCGCGGACCATGTATCTTGCGCTGTCGCCATAGGATGCCAGCTTGACGCGCAATGCCGCATCGGGCGCGATCACGCGAAAATCGTGGCGCCCCCAGAATGGAGAGGTGTCGTAGACGGAGACGAGCGCGAGATATTCGATTCCGTTCGTGCGCGCCAGGCGTGCGAGCGTCTCGATGTACGATGTCGCGATGCGACTGCCGCGCGATGCGGGCATCACCGCGACGTCATGCACGTAGAGGCAGTCTGGCGCGGGCGGCAGTCTTTGCAGGAAGTCATCAAGCGGTGGAATCTGGTGGAGCGTCCAGGGATGAGCGATACCGTAGCCAAAGACGTCGTCGCCCGCGATGAGCACCCGGCAGCCCTCGGGGAACAAGCTCATCTTCTCCGCAAGCACGTCCGCGCGTTCCGGCAGATTGGGATGGAGGGCCGCCGCGATCGCGATGATCGCCGGCAGATCGGAGGGGCCGGCGCGGCGCCAGTGTGATTGCACGTTGCTTCCCGCGCGCCCGGGGCGGGCGCCTATCTCAGCCCCTCATATACCATCAATCCGCGCGCGATCTGCAGCTTGCGGATGGCGCGCGGCAGCAGTTTCTCCGGCTGGTGCAGATAGCGCCATGAGGTGAGCGCGAATTCGCCGAGCGCGCCGTATTCGTCATCGAACGGGGCGAGCACGCCGGTGACGCTCACTGGGGTGTGTGGACGTGCGTTGAAAGGCAGCAGCAAGAGCTCGAGATGCGCGCGCGTGCCATCCTGCCGCGTCGCGGTGAGGCCGGCGATGGCGCCAAGCGTCTCCTCGGCGACGATGGAAGTGATCTCCTCGATTTCGGTGCGGCATTCGCGCGTAAACAGCGCGGCAAAGCTCTGGTCCTTGAGGTCGCGTCCGGCGAGCGCGCAGACGCGCGTGCCGGCGACGCGGAAGGGGAAGCCGAGCGTCGGCTCGCAGGACAGGACAAAGATGTCGCCGAGCAGGCCGCGGACGGCGGCCGGATCGATATCGGCACGATCAGGCGCCCGCGCGGTGCCGCGCTTGTCGTCCCAGTAGGCGAAGAATTCGCGGCTCGACGGATGTTTCATGGCTCTATGCTTGCCCCTCGGCCGCACGTCATGGGACAGACTTGTCCCGCTTCAGTGCACGTCGGGTCCTTCTCCTTGTTGTGCAGGAGCGGATTTGCAGCGTCCATGCCGCAGGCGCGTTTTTGGCCTCCAGGGGCGGGCCTTTGCTTCGTTAACGTTAAATTAACGATGGGCTTTAACCTGTTCGCGCGCCTGCTATGGTCGCCGCGGTCGCAAGCTTCGCCGTTTTTCCAGGTTCTCGGCGGGGCCTGTACACAAGGCGTCAAACAGTTTGGTCACGGGCCGCGGGGAGGGGTGGGGATAGTCCTTTTTCCTCCAAGTCCCGGAAGACCGACACGGACAGGGAGGGCTTTCCCAGGGCCCTCCCTTTTCCTTTTGTGCACTTGCACGGGGTGGGCAAAGGCGACTATCTCCACGCTTGTCGCCTATTAGCGCTTTGAAAGCCAAAATCCCTTGGACGCCCCGCCAAATTCCCCGCCGGATGAGCCGGCCGCACTTCAGGACGCGCGGCGCGAGCCGGTATTGACACTGCCGGGCGCGCTGACGGCCTACATCGCGCTGCTGGCAGTGATCCATCTGCGGGTGCTGCTGCCGCCGGAACTCGAGAACTGGACGATCGACGTATTCGGCTTCATCCCGAAGCGCTACGATTCCTCACTGCTCAATCTCGCAATCCCCGGCGGCACCGGTGCGAAGGTGTGGACCTTCGTCACCTATTCGCTGCTCCACGCCAATCTCACGCATCTCGGCTTCAATGTGCTGTGGCTGTTGCCGTTCGGCAGCGCGCTGGCGCGGCGCTTTGGGCCGGTGCGCTTCTACCTGTTCCTGGCGATGACGGCGGCGGCCGGCGCGCTTGCCCACTTGCTCACCCATGAACATGCGGTGGTACCGATGATCGGGGCATCGGCGTCGGTATCCGGCGCCATGGCCGCGGCGATCCGCTTTGCTTTCGTGCGCGGCAGCTTCCTGTCCTTCAGCCGCAGCGATGCTGACACGGCGGCAAAGGTGCCGGCACTGCCGCTGTCGCGAGCGCTGCGGGACGGGCGGGTGATGGGCTTTCTCGCGGTGTGGTTCGGCGTCAACATCATCTTCGGCATTGGGGCCATCGGGGTCGGCACCGAGGGCGCAACCGTGGCCTGGCAGGCGCATATCGGCGGCTTCTTCGCGGGGCTTCTCTTGTTCTCGCTGTTCGACCCCGTGCCGCGCGTGCGCCCCGATGCTGCAGATGCGTCATCACAGGACATTTCAGATCACATTTGAAGCGGCGCTTGCGGGATGGGGCGATTTCATCCATCATCGCATGCGAAGAATGTCGTGATGCGACAAGCCGGTAGCGGCCATGCTTCGTGCAGCGCCTGAGAACGAAACCGGCATTGAGACTGTTAGTTGAAGACTCGCGAACAAGTCCGGCCCACGCTTAGAGGGCTGGGTGGGATTCAGGGAGGCGGCAATGACGGTACGTTCTATCCTCAACACCAAGGGCCACCAGATCATGAGCGTCGAGCCCGACGCAAAGATGTCGGCCGCAATCAAACTACTTGGCGAGAAGAAGATCGGCGCGGTCCTCGTGATGAATCAGAGCCGGCTGGAAGGCATCCTTTCGGAACGTGACATCGTGCGCGTGCTGGGCGAGCGAGGCGCCGGCGTGCTCGAGGAGCCGGTCTCGAACGTCATGACCCGCAAGGTGGTGACCTGCAAGGAGACCGACACGGTCGCCGAGATCATGGAGATGATGACCACGGGCAAGTTTCGACATCTGCCGGTCATCGACAATGGCAAAGTGGTCGGCCTGATTTCGATCGGCGACATCGTCAAATGGCGCGTGCGCGAATACGAGACCGAGCAGGAAGCCCTGCGCGACTACATCAAGACGGCCTAAGCCTTATTCGCTGACGTTCTCGCTGGTCTTGTTCTGGTCAGTCTTGTTTTGATCAGACTTGGATGCGGTGGCTTCCGTTGCTGGTACCAGCACGTCGATCGCCTCCTGGATGGAGTCGATCGCGCGCTCGGCGGCGCGCGTGCCGAACGCGATCAGATCGTCTGCGCGGTGAAAGTCGAACCATCCGATCTGGCCGACCCGCGGCGTGATCAGCATGTCCGGTGGATCGCCCGCGAGGCGCGCGCGGGTGATGCGGTCCTGCATGATGTTGAAAGCATCGACCATCACCGAGGAGATGCCGGGCCGTCCGCCGCCGCCGAAGAACTCGCGTTTCACCGTGCGCTCGGGCGAGAAAAACCTCGGGAAGCGCCGCTTGGCGGCGTCCTTTGCCGTGGTGTCCTCGGTTGCCAGCGGCTCGACCGCAGCGGGCATCGCGCCATGCGAATAGATGGTCGTGGAATGGGTGAAAATGTCGCTGGAAAGATTTGCTGCGATGACGATTTCCGCACCCAGCGCCCGCGCCGCCGAGACCGGCACCGGGTTGACCAGCGCGCCATCAACCAGCCAGCGATCGCCGACCAGCACGGGCGAGAAGATGCCCGGCAGCGCGTAGGAAGCGCGCATCGCCTCGACCATGCGGCCGCGCGTCAGCCAGATCTCGTGGCCGGTGCGGACTTCGGTGGCGACTGTGGCGAACTTGATCGGCAGATCCTCGATCAGGGTCTGGCCGATCGCTGCCTCCAGGCGGGTTGCGAGCTTCTCGCCGCCAATCAGGCCGGAGCCATTGAGGCGGATGTCGAGATAGGAGAGGATGTTGCGTACGCCCTGGAAGCTGCGCGCCCAGTCCTCGAGCGTGTCGAGATGGCCGGCCGCGTAGGCGCCGCCGATGACCGCACCTATTGAAGTGCCGACCACGACGTTAGGCACGATGCCGTTGGCGAGCAACGTCCTCAGGATACCGATGTGGGCGAAGCCGCGCGCCGCACCCCCGCCGAGCGCAAGGCCGATGACCGGTCGGCGAATGCTGCCGAGCCCCACCTTTTCGCCGTTCGCGCCGTTGGAGCTGTTCGCGCCGCGACCCTTCAACATATCCAGCACCGAAGATCTCCTACGACCCGACTGACGCTGACCAGACTAGGCACCGCGCTGGCGCCCTGCCAGAAGCACAGCGAAGCATGGTTTATGCCGCTTTGGTGATGGCACTGGGCAGGAGTATGGCGATGGCCGGTTGCCGCAAGACTAACCATTTAAGGTTCCGCCCGTTCCAGAAACAGGTGTTTCCCGGGGTTCCAGTGGCTTGAATTTGCCGCGTTTTCGGTGAAAAGCAGGAGGCATGATTTTCGGGGGTGACGGCATCAGACGATGGCGGCGCGGCGGATGGCTGCTGCCGGCCGTTTTGCTTGCCTGCTTCCTCGGCGAGGGCGCCGCTCACGCGCAATTGTTCTCTGATCGCCCGCCGCCGGTACCGCCGGCCGCCGTGCCCGATCCCGGTGCGGCCGTCAGCCTCGCGCCCCCGTCGGGCCCGGGCGCGGCGCCGCCGAGCCTGCCGCCGACGCTGATGCAGCCTGCTTCTCCCACCATCCCGCCCTCGGTCTCGACGGTTCCGCCGGCCGCGCCCATGGGGGCGGCGGCGCCCGGCCAAGCCGTGCTGTCGCTGACCGCGAAATACGGCAAGGATCTGCCACCGATCACCAGCGGGCTGGTGTGGCGGGTGTTTGCCGACCGCCCCGACGAGAATGGCACGTTCAAGCTGATCCGCGAGGAGCGCAACGCCACGCCCAACATCGTGTTGCCGCCCGGCAATTACGTCGTGCACGTCGCCTTCGGCCTCGTCAGCGCGGTGCGTACGGTCAGCCTGAAGGCGGAGACCGACCGTGAGGCCTTCGTGCTGCCTGCGGGCGGCCTGCGCATCGAGGGCCGCGTCGGCACCAGCCGCATTCCGCAGAACCAGATCTCGTTCGCGATCTACAAAGGCAGCCAGTTCGAAGGCGGCGAGCGCTCCTCGCTGGTGCCGAACGTCGCCGCCGGCGACGTCGTGCTGCTGCCGGAGGGCACCTACTACATCATCTCCAACTATGGCGACGCCAACTCGGTGGTGCGCTCCGACATCCGCGTGCAGGCCGGCAAGCTCACCGACGTGACCATTACCCACCGCGCCGCCGTGATCACGCTGAAGCTCGTCAGCGACAAGGGCGGCGAGGCGCTCGCCAACACCGCCTGGTCGGTTCTCACCCCCGGCGGCGACGTGATCAAGGAATCGATCGGCGCGTTCCCGCGCGTCGTGCTCTCCGAAGGCGAATACCGCGCCATCGCCAAGAACGAGGGCAAGGTCTATGAGCGCGGCTTCAACGTCGTCAACGGTGTCGACGGCGAAGTCGAAGTCGTCGCGCGCTGACGCGTCCAGCCTGAACCAGAACGCGATACTGTCTCGCCCCGCCTGCGCCCGCTGAATACACGGGCCCTCGATCCGGCGATTTTCGTAACATTGTTCCGCGCTTCTCATCCAGCGCACGAATGGAAGCGGCGCGATCTGCGCCGTCGCGCAGACGGATGCCGATCGCCGTGGCGTCGCCGACATTCTTGCCAGCGTGACCATCAAGCGTGATCGCTATCCGACATTTTGCAGGCGCGAGTCGACCGCTGAGGCTCTCACGGGATGACTGGTGAGTCCCTGCTCGCTGATCATCCCGCCTTGTGTTCCCTTTGAGTGCGAAAGCGCTACCAAACCGTCTTCAGGCGCAAGGCTTGGGGAAACACCGCACCTGCGACGTAATTCCGATAATCAATTTTGTTCTTTTTCGCTCCTGCTGCGTTATATCTCTGGCATCCGTCCAAGGGGGCCGGATGCGCGGGCCATCTGTCTTCGTCGCGCGTGGCCGGCAACAGCAGGGGGCGCACCCGTCGGCATGTTCGAAGTGGTCCTAACGCGGCGCAAGCGGTTTGGCTGGCGGTGGCAGGTTTGCGACCAGTCCGGCAAGCTGTTTGCCGATGGCTTCGAGCGCACCCGTCCGGCGGCCAAGTATCAGGGGGAACGCGCGCTGTTCTTCCTCTTGTCCCAGGCCTATCTGAACAACCGGTCGGCGGCCTCGAGCGAGGACTGACGGCTGTCGGTCATTTCCACGTTTGCGTTGAGAAGAAGCTGTCACAGTCCCTAACGCGCGCTAAACCATCATGTGACTTAAAACTGTCATAATTCCCGATCGGGCGCTGCGCACAAGGGCTCTTTACACGCCATTAAGTGCCCCTGCCTTGGATGCGCTGGGATAGCGCGTTGGGGACTACGATGAGTGCCGCGAAGAAGGCGCCGGGCAAACCGGCCACCGAAATGTTCGACGACATCCCGGTGCTTCAGCGCAAATGGCACGCTGCGTTGCGGCCGGGTGAACGGCTCCCGCGCTACGAGGACGTGATGCTCGGCAGCCTCGGGCGGCTCGCCGACCACATCGCGCTGCTGCGGAATGATGGTGCGCTAGAGCTGTCGCGCAGTGGACGCTATGTGCAGAAATGGCTCGGCGACGAGCGCTGGGACGTTCCGGTCGAAGCGCTGGCGCCCGATTGCGCCACCGCGCTGGCGGAGGTCGCGGCGAATGCGCTTCACAACGGCTGCCCGCATCATTCGCGCGCGCATTGCGTGCGCGACGGCATGGTCAGGACGTACGACGTGTTGGCGCTGCCAACTGCCTCCCGCTGGGGCACCACGCTGATTGGTATCTACGTCAACGAGTGCGGCGCGCAATATAATCTTCTCGATGCGATCTTCGCCGCGACTGACGACGCGGTGGTGTCGCTCGCCGCATTGCGTGATGCCGATGCGAAGGCGTTCGACTTCCAGATCGTCCATCACAACAAGAGCGCGGAGGTGCTCCTGAAGGTGGCTAGTGGAAGCCTGTTGTGGCGCCGCCTCGGTGAGGGCGGCACGCTGCTCGCCTCACCGGAGGTCGGGAAGCTCTTGCTCGCGGCAATCTCGGGCGGCCGCAGCGAGCAGTGCGAGATCGAGAGCGATGGCGGCTATCTCCGGCTCAGCGCCACCGCCTTTGCCGACGTCGTGTCGCTCACGATCTCCGATGTCACCGCGCTGAAGCGCCGCGACGCGTCGTTCCGTCTGCTGTTCGACAACAACCCGATGCCGATGTGGGTGTTCGATGCCGAGACGAAACGCTTCCTGAGCGTCAACGACGCAGCGGTCCAGCACTATGGTTACGACCGGGACGCCTTCCTGCGCATGAGCCTGCCGGAGATCTGGCCGCAGGACGAATGGGACAGTCATTCCGAGGCGCTGGAGCGAGTCGGCGACACCTATAACTCGTCGCGCAACTGGCGGCACCTGCGCGCCAACGGCAGCGAGATCGAGGTCCTGACCTTCGGCCGCCGCGTCACGTTCGAAGGCCGCGATGGCTATCTGGTCGCGGTGGTCGACATCACCGAACGGCGCAAGGCGGAGGCGCGCATCGCCTACATGGCCCATCACGACGGGCTCACCAATCTGGCGAACCGGGAATATTTCCAGGACCGGCTCAAACAGGCGCTCGACCAGGCCGGGGGCAAGAGGGTCGGCGTGCTCTGCATCGATCTCGACCTGTTCAAAACTGTCAACGATTCCTTCGGCCATCCCGTGGGTGACCGCCTGCTGAAACAGGTTGCGGAGCGCCTGGCGATCGCGATCCGCGGCGCCAACCTTGCCGCTCGCCTCGGCGGCGACGAGTTCGCCGTGATCCTTGCCGCCGACGTTTCGCCGAACGAGGCCAGCGCCTGTGCGAGCCTCCTGATCGAGATGCTGAGCGCACCCTATGACATCGACGGCCTGGAGCTGGTGATCGGCGCCAGCATCGGCATCGCACTGTCACCCGGCGACGGCATGACGTCGGAAGAATTGATGCGCAATGGCGACATGGCACTCTATCGCGCCAAGTCCGACGGCGGCGGCGTGCATCGCTTCTTCGAAAAGGAGATGGATCTGCAAGCGCAGCGGCGCCGCGACATGGAGCTCGACCTCAGGCGCGCGTTTGCCAATGGCGAATTCGAACTGCACTATCAGCCGCTGGTCTCGATCGCCTCCGACAGCATCTCGGGCTTCGAATCCCTGTTGCGTTGGCGTCATCCGGACAAGGGCATGATCTCGCCAGCCGAGTTCATCCCGGTGGCCGAGGATATAGGCCTGATCACCCAGCTCGGGGAGTGGGTGCTCCGCGAAGCGTGCAGCGAGGCGGTGAAATGGCCCCGCGACATCAAAGTCGCGGTCAATCTATCGCCGGCGCAATTCCGCAGCCGCAACCTGGTCCAGATCGTGATCTCGGCGCTGGCACAGTCGGGCCTGGCGCCGAAGCGGCTCGAGCTCGAGATCACCGAGTCGATCTTCCTGGCTGAGACCGATGCCAACCTCGCCACCCTGCATCAGTTACGCGGGCTCGGCGTCGGCATCTCCATGGACGATTTCGGCACGGGCTATTCCAGCCTCAGCTATTTGCGCAGCTTTCCCTTTGACAAGATCAAGATTGATCGTTCCTTCGTGAAGGATCTCGCGGAACGCCCGGACTGCGTCGCGATCGTGCGCGCGATCTCGGGGCTCGGCCGCAGCCTCAACATCACGACGACGGCGGAAGGCGTCGAGACCGAGGACCAGCTCGACTGGCTGCGCGCGGAAGGCTGCAACGAGGTTCAGGGATTCCTGTTCAGCGCGGCGCGCCCCGCGGGCGAGATCGAACAGTTGCTGACGACGTTCGGACAGCGCGCCTCACGGGCGGCGTAGCTCGGCAGGGTAGGCATCGTAGACGAGCGCCTTGAAGGCTGGCGTGATGCGGCCGCGCTCGTTCTGGGTCTGCTGCATCATGACGTAGATCATGTCGAGCTTGGGATCGACGCCGAAATAGGTGCCGCTGCCCGAATCCCACTTCAGTTCGCCGATCGAGCCCGGCGGTGGCGGTCTCGCATCGCCCGGATCGGTGCGCACCGCAAGGCCGTAGCCGTAGCCGAAGCCGTCGCCCGGGAAATAGAAAAAGTCGCGATCGACACCCGACCCCGGCCCGATGTGGTCCGTCGTCATGTCCTTGAAGGCGGCGGGGCTAAGATAACGCTTGCCATCCAGCTCGCCGCCGTTGAGCAGCATCTGCGCAAACCGCCCGTAGTCGGTGATGGTCGAGAGCAGGCCGCCGCCGCCAGATTCCCATTCGGGATGGGCGAGACGCTCGCGCTCGGCGTCGAGCAGAATGCTGTCGTTCGGCAACGGCCGCGCCATCCGCTTCAACTCGCCGGGCTTCGTCAGCACGAACTTGGTGCTGGTCATGCCGAGCGGATCGAGCACGTTCTGCTTGAGATATTCGTAGAGCGTCTGCCCCGAGATCACCTCGATGACGCGGCCGAGCACGTCGGTGGAATGGCCGTAGCGCCAGAGCGTACCGGGTTGACGCGCCAGCGGCAGTCTCGCGATGCGCTCGGCGAATTCGCGGTTGTCGAACTGGCCGGCGAAGATCCTCGCATCGTGATAGGCCTGCTCGACCCATTTGCCGCCGATATAATCGTAGCTAATGCCGGAGGTGTGACGCATCAGGTCCTGGATAGTCACCGGATGGATCGGCGGCACCAAATCGAGGGCGAGCGTGCCGTCGCGATTGGTGACCTCCAATCCAACCTTGGTATCGGCGAAGGATGGAATGTATTTCGAGACCGGGTCGGCGAGCGCGAGCTTACCCGCGTCGATCAGCATCATCGCCCCCAAGCTCGTGATCGGCTTGGTCATGGAGTGGATGGCGAAGATCGTGTCCGGTGTCATGGGCAGGCCGGTCCGGACGTCGCATACGCCAAAGGTCTTCAGATAGAGCGGCTTGCCGTGCTGCTGAACCAGGATGACCGCACCCGGCAGCCGGCGGGCCGTGACCTCGTTGTTGAAGAACGCTGTGATGCGCTCGAGCTGGTCGGGCGAGGGCGCGGGGATATCGTTCGCGCGGCTGCGCATGGCGGTGCCGGCGAGCAGCGCCGCCCCGGCAAGGAATGTTCGTCGCGTGGTGGTCATCGCATGAGCCCGCGCTGCGTCAGGCGGCAGCATGGGCGTGAGCAAGCGTCACTTCGGTATCCTGCCCGGCCGACGCAATGGGATCAAAGCCGGAAGATGAGTGGTTCGTCAACTGTGAGACGTCGTCTAGAACCGGGTTACGATCTCCGAGAGTACTGGGCGAGGGCGGTCTTCGCTCGGCTTGGTTGGCCTGCCGATGTGCACGAGGCCGGCGAGCTTCTCGTCCGGCTTGAGCCCGAGCCCTTCCAGCACGTCGCGGTCGAAGGCAAACCAGCCGGTCAGCCAGCACGCGCCATAGCCAAGCGCAGTCGCGGCCGTGACGATGTTCATGGCGCTGGCGCCGGCCGACAATTCCTGCTCCCAGGCCGGCACCTTAGGATGCGGCTTGGTAAAGCTGACGATCCCGATGACGAGCGGGGCGTCAGTGAGCCGCTTCCTTTCGACCTCGATCTCGGCCGCCGGTGCGCCCGGATTCTTGCGCGCGAACACGCGCGCGATCACTTCGCCGGCACGCTCGCGCGCCTCGCCCTCGAAGACGATGAAGCGCCAGGGGGCGAGCTTGCCGTGATCCGGCACCCGCGCGCCGATGGTGAGGATCGTGTCGAGCTCGGACGGCGAGGGGCCGGGCCCCGCCATCTCGCGCGGCTTGACGGAGCGGCGGGTCTTCAGGAGGTCGATGGCGTCGGGCACGGAAGTTTCCTCTTCGGCTGGTCGTCGGGCATGCATGTCTACCCGAGATAGGCATGCATGCCCGCAACCGAAAGCGAGTTTAGACCGTTTTCAACGATCAGGCCGCGCTGCGCGCCCGCTGGACGTCCGGCGGGGTTGCCTCATCGAGAAGTGCGGCCAGTGCCTCCGCCGTCGGCATCACCTTCTGCCCGTCGCTGCCGAGCCGGCGGACGGAAACCGAATGCGTCTCGGCCTCCTTCTTGCCGACCACGAGCAGCGCGGGGATCTTGGCCAGCGAGTGCTCGCGGACCTTGTAGTTGATCTTCTCGTTGCGCAGGTCGATCTCGACCCGCAGGCCGGCGCGGCGTGCCTGCTCCACCACCTGCTTGGCGTATTCGTCGGCCTCCGAGGTGATGGTCGTGACCACCACCTGCACCGGCGAGAGCCAGAGCGGGAAGTTACCGGCATAGTGCTCGATCAGGATGCCGATGTAGCGCTCCATCGAACCGCAGATCGCACGGTGCACCATCACCGGCGGCTTCTTGCCGCCGTCATGGTCGATATAGAACGCGCCGAACCGTTCCGGCAGGTTGAAGTCGACCTGCGTGGTACCGCACTGCCAGTCGCGGCCGATCGCATCGCGCAGCACGTATTCGAACTTCGGCCCATAGAAGGCGCCTTCGCCCGGATTGATCTCGGTCTTGATGTGATTGTTCTGCGACTGGATCTCGCGCAGCACCGTCGCCATCACGCGCTCGGCATGATCCCACATCGCATCGGTGCCGACGCGCTTGTCGGGACGGGTCGACAGCTTCACGGTGAGGTCGCCGGTGAAGCCGAAATCGGCATAGGTCGACAGGATCAGGTCATTGATCTTGAGGCACTCGTCGGCGAGCTGCTCCTCGGTGCAGAAGATATGCGCATCGTCCTGGGTGAAGCCGCGCACGCGCATCAGACCGTGCATGGCGCCCGACGGCTCGTAGCGATGCACCACGCCGAACTCGGCGAGCCGCATGGGCAGGTCACGATAGCTCTTCAGGCCGTGCTTGAAGATCTGCACGTGACCGGGGCAGTTCATCGGCTTGAGCGCAAACCAGCGCTTGTCCTCGGCCTCGTCGCCGGCGGATTGCGCCGCGAACATGTTCTCGCGGTACCAGCCCCAATGGCCGGACGTCTCCCACAGGACCTTGTCGAGGATTTGCGGAGCGTTGACCTCGCTGTAGTCGCCGGTCAGGCGTCGCCTCATATAGGCAATGAGCTGCTGAAAGATCGTCCAGCCCTTGGGGTGCCAGAACACCACGCCCGGACCTTCTTCCTGGAAGTGGAAGAGGTCGAGTTCGCGCCCGAGCTTGCGATGGTCGCGCTTCTCGGCTTCCTCTATCTGCTTGAGATAAGCGTCGAGGTCCTCCTGCTTGGCGAAGGCGGTGCCGTAGATGCGGGTCAGCATCGGGTTGTTGGAATCGCCGCGCCAATAGGCGCCCGCCACCTTCATCAGTTTGAAGGCGTTCCCGATCTTGCCGGTCGAGGTCATGTGCGGGCCGCGGCACAGATCGAACCAGTCGCCCTGGAAATAGATCTTGATCGGTTCATTGCCGGGAATGGCGTCAACCAGCTCGACCTTGAAGGCCTCTCCCTTGTCGCGGAACACCTGCTTGGTCTTCTCGCGATCCCAGACCTCCTTGGTGAACGGTTTGTCGCGCGCGATGATCTCGCGCATCTTCTTCTCGATCGCGGCAAAATCTTCCGGGGTGAACGGCTCGTTGCGGAAGAAGTCGTAATAGAAGCCGTTCTCGATCACCGGGCCGATGGTGACTTGCGTGCCCGGCCACAGAGTTTGCACTGCTTCCGCCAGCACGTGTGCGGCGTCATGCCGGATCAACTCCAGCGCGCGGGGATCGTCGCGGTTGACGAACTCGATCTTGGCATCGGACTCGATCGGATCATTGAGATCGGCGAGCGCGCCGTCGAGCACCATCGCAACCGTGCGCTTGGCGAGCGACGGCGAGATGCCCTTGGCGATGTCGAGGCCGGTAGTGCTCTTGTCGAATTGGCGCTTGGCGCCGTCGGGGAAGGTGAGGGTAACCTTGGCGGCTGGGGTCACGGGCTTCAAATTGCTGAGGCTGTACTGGAAGCCTGATTCGGACTTGTGGTCGTCGGACATAATGTTTCTCCTGAAGCTCACTCCTGCGAACGAGCGCAGGTAAGCGGGAACGAGCGGTATATCAGGCGATTCGGACTGCGCAATCGGGCAAAACGAGGAAATCGCCCGTGAGCGTCCCGTTTTGAAGGCCGACGCCAGACGCGATCTTGACGTTGCATGCGCCCACAGGTTGTTGTTTCATAGGGCGTATTGGGGATGGACTGTGGTTTTGGGGCTGGTTGCTTCGTGACGTTCGTTGGATCGACTTGCCTCAGGGAAGGCGCCGGTATTGTGCTCGTCACATTTCTGACAATGGTCGGCGGACCGACCTCCGGTGCTGCCTGGGCCACGCCGGAGCCGGGTCGCATTTCGCCAGCGCCACCGAGACCGCTGCTGCGCCAGACGCCACTGGCACGTCCGATAGACATGGTCCGCCCTTCCATGTCGTCCCGATGTTGCCTACATGCAGCTGCATGAAATCTGATCCTGCCGACCGCCGCTTCGCGCCGACCGCCCTGATGCTTGGAAACGTCGTCACCGGCTGCTCGGTGCTGGCGCCCGCTGGGATGCTCCCGGAATTGTCCTCAGGCCTCGATATCAGCATCCGCACCGCGGGCCTTCTGATCACCTTTGGCGCCATCACGCTTTGCATCGGCTCGCCGCTCACGGCGTGGCTGACCAGCCGGATCGAGCGGCGCATGCTTCTCACCGCAACGCTCGCGCTGCTTGCCGCCGGCAATATCGGCTCGGCCCTCGCTCCCGACTATACGAGCCTGCTCGCCATTCGCCTGGTGATGCTCGCGATCGGCGCGCTCTATACGCCGCAGGCCGCAGGCACTGCGGCGATCATCGTGCCGGTCGAAAAGCGCGGTAGCACGATCGCCTATGTATTTCTCGGATGGTCGATTGCCGCAGCCGTCGGCTTGCCGCTGATCACCTTCATCGCCAGCCGCTACGGTTGGCGGGGAGCCTACGGCGCGATTGGCGGGCTCGGCTGCCTCAGCTTCGTTCTGTTGCTATGGCGCCTGCCGGCCGGTTTGAAGGGTACGCCGGTCGATCTGAAGACCTGGGGCGAAGTCGGGCGCAATCGCACCATCGTGCTGCTGCTTGCGATCACCATGCTGCAGATGTCCGGGCAGTTCGTGATCTTTACCTTCATGGGGCCGCTGCTGACGAAGCTGACGGATGCCAGCCCCGATGCGATCGGTCTGGCCTTCGGCGTCTACGGTGTCTGCGGCTTCCTCGGCCTCCTCATTGCCACGCGCATCGTCGATACTTGGGGGCCCTACAGGACCTCGGTTCTGTTCACGAGCCTGTTGCTCGCGGGCGTCGCCGGATGGGCACTGGGCGCCGGCAATTTTGCATTGATGGTCCTCTCGGTCGCAGTCTGGGGGCTGGGATTTGCCTCGACCAACTCGATGCAGCAGGTGCGCCTGGTCGCGGCGGCGCCGTCGTTGGCGCCGGCCACCGTCTCGCTCAATACGTCCGTGCTCTATATCGGGCAGGCCGTGGGCTCGGCAGCGGGCGGAGCGTTGTTCGCGCGCGATCTCCTGCACACCATCGGATTCTTGGCCGCCGGCTTCGTCGTCCTCGCGCTCGCCGTTGTCGGGCTGACCCGGCCTCGGCGGGCCGTGGCGACGGTCGCGGCATAGTGCAAAGCCCGTCACATCCGGCTTTTCTCCCCAGCGGACGCTTGGCAAACCGCGCAGGAGGGCGCTAGAAGGCGAAGGTTGGGGACCAACGAGAGCTGACTGACATGAGGATGATTCTGGCGCTTGTCGCGGTGCTGTATTCGGCCGCCGCTTTTGCGCAAACCGACACGCCGATGGTTGGCGACAAGCCGCTGGTGCAGGTCAAGCCCAAGGGGGCCAGCAAGGGTACCAAGGAGGCGGCGGCCAAGGGCAAATCCGAGGCGGCCGCGCCCAAGGGCAAGCCGCAGTCCACCGCGGTCAGGCTGCAGGCCTGTCTCGACCTCGACGACGGCACCAAAGACCGGCTCAACTGCTACGACGGAGTGATCCCGCCGCAGCCGAAGCCGAAGCCCACAAAGGCCAAGGGCGTTGCCGACTGCCGCTTCCTCAAGGAAGAGGACGAGCGCCTGGCTTGTTTCAACGGCTTTGCCGAAAGCATTCCGAAGCTGCCCAAGAATTAATTGCGGACTAATTGCCGCCCGATTAGGAGTGCGTGCTGATCCGCAGCTAGTCGCTGATCCGGGTCAGCACCGCCCGGAAGGCGACACCGGGAAGCTGCAGCGCGCTGCCCTCGAACTCGGCCATCTCGCCGTCTTCTCGGCCATTGAGCGTGATCCTGTCGGTTCCGAACAGCGGGCGGAAAGTCGGATCGTCGTTGTAGCGCTCGGTCGAGATCTTGACCTTGATGCTCTCGCCCTTGCCGGTGTAGGTGCCCACGAAGGCGAAAGCGGAATTGCCGCCGCGGAGCTTGCCGTCGGTCACATAGAGGACCCCGCACCCGGTGCCGTGCACGGTGTGAAAGTTCGCCTTGTAGAGTCCCTCGCGCAACTTCAGTCCCTCACAGAATCCCCAGTCCACGTTATGGGCATCGTCAGGGGAAACAATCCCGGGCATTCCGGGAGGCTCGGGCCATCAACATCACATTTTGATCAGCAAGCGAATTGTCGACGGCAGCGCATCCGCATGGCGCTACGCGCGGAAAACGCTAGCGAGTTGAAGCCGACGAAGTGCTTGCAGCGACGCGCGTGAGAGCAAGCGACGGTGTCGCCGACATCTTGACCAGCACGTCCTTGAGCGGATTTTGCGTCCAGGCCCGCGTCACGTAGTCGCGATGCCTGATGCCGTCGGCGGTCTCGACGAACACCACGCTGCCGGGACGCAAGGGGCCGTCCATGTCCTCCGAGACGCTGATGCCCTTTTGTCGGAGCATGCTCATCAGCTCGTGGTCGCGCCGCGCGGTGTAGTGGGTGTAGGAGCTGACGAAGAAGCCGGAGCGGTGGCTCTCGATCCAGGAGGCGAACTTGTCGAGCTCGCCATAGACCGCGTCGAGCAGCACGACGCCGCGAACGCGGTCGCTGATGCCGCCGACCTCGAGGCTCCAGGCTGTCGGCAGGAAACCGCCGCTATAGCCGACGATCACGATCGGCATGTTGGCGAAGGCGCGTGCGCTGTTCGGATCGCCATAGAGGCGGGCGAGATGCTGGGTCGATTCCTCCATGAAACGCTTGAGCCCGCCGGGCTGCCAGAACTTGCCGGCGCTGGAATCGGCGGCGTCGACCGCCATCTGCGGGGCAAGCAGCACGGCGTTGGCGCCGGATTCGGAGATCTGCTGCGGCACCAATTGCCGGTCGCGGACGTCGCGCTCCAGCGTCGCGCCGTTGCCGTGGAAGAACACCACGATCACGCCGGGCTTGCGCACGTCGAAATGCTCGGGCACGTGCACGAGCACGCGGCTGTCATTGTAGGTCTCGTCCTGCCAGAACACGCGTCCCGAATAGCTGCGGTGTCCGCGGCGATCGCCCTTGGAGATGTTGAGGAAGGGCGCGTCGGAGGCAGGATTGTTGCCGAAATAGGGGAACGCGGACGATTTCATGCTGACGAGCGTGGTCAGGTCGTCGCGCTGCGGACGTTGATAGGGCACCTGCGGGTCGAGCGAGGCGACCTTGTAGGGGGCGGGCTCGGCCGATTGTACCGCGCGCTTCGGCGAGAAGTCCGACATCTGCCGCTGCAGGAAGCTTTCGCTTGCCGAGGGGAAGCGCTCCTTGAACTGCGGGGCCGGGAAGCGGTCCTCGAACGTGTCGCCGCTTGCGACTTGCGTGCTGGTCTTGGCAACGATCTGGGTATTGGTTTGGGAGTTCGCCGCCAGCATCGCCGGGTTGGGCGCTTGGCCGCATTGAACCAGTGTCAGCGAGAGCGGCACCAGGACGGAGGCGAGGCCGACCCGGCAGGCAAGTCGAAAGGCACGACGATGCAGACCGGGCGATCTCGCCCGGTCAGCACCCATTGCTGTTTCGACTCTCGGATCGACCCCGACCATCCACCCACTAACCCCAAGGCAATCGGCAATCTCTTAGCTAATTGAGCCGATTGGCGTTTAGGTGACGTTAAGCTTCCGGAGAAAACTCCCCACATCCGGAACGCTCAAAATGACCACGGAATCGTGTCGCGATTGTGGGAGGGGGAGTAGGCCTTCCGGGGCGCGGCAGCAGGTTTATTGCCCGAGAGGGTGCGAGTGTGGTGCCAAAATACCGCTTTCGCTTGCCTCATTTAGCCCTTGTTAACCCTGCTTGAATTGACTGGACCAATCTGCGCGATGCTTGGGAGAGGCGCGAGCCCTCAGCTAAGGACGGCGATGACGGCATCAGATGCGGGAAGCGCGGCGTGGACGGGCCGGCGTCTCGGAAGCGCGTCCGGCGTTTCCGTCCTCGTGGCAACCGCGATCGTCGTCGCCGATATGGTCGGCGTCGGGGTGTTCACGAGCCTCGGCTTCCAGGTCAAGGACATCCCGTCCGGTTTCTCGATCCTGCTATTATGGACGGTCGGTGGCATCGTCGCGCTGTGTGGCGTGTTCTCGTATAGCGAACTCGGGGCGATGTTCCCGCGCTCGAGCGGCGAGTACAATTTTCTCGGCCGCGCCTATCATCCCGCGTTCGGTTTTCTCGCCGGCTGGGTTTCTGCGACCGTCGGCTTCGCCGCACCGGTTGCGCTCGCGGCGATGGCGTTCGGCCAATATGCGAAATCGGTCATTCCGACGTTGCCGCCGATCCCGCTTGCCATCGGCGTGGTGTGGCTGGTGTCGATCGTCCAGCTTACAGGCGTCAAGCACTCCTCGACCTTCCAGCTCGTCTCGACGATTCTGAAAGTCATTCTGATCGTGGCTTTCCTGGTTGCGGGCTTTGCGATCGGGGTGCGACAGCCGGTATCATTCATGCTTGCGTCGGGCGACTTCGGCCACATCACCAGCGCGCCTTTCGCGATCGGGCTCGTCTTCGTGATGTACTCCTTCTCCGGCTGGAACGCGGCGACCTACATCATCGGCGAGTTGCACATGCCGCAGCAAAGCCTGCCGCGCGCGTTGCTGGCGGGCACGCTGATCGTGATGGTGCTCTATGTGGCGCTGAACGCGGTGTTTCTCTACGCAACCCCGATCGACAAGCTCGCCGGCCAACTCGAGGTCGCGAGCATTGCCGGCACCGCTATCTTCGGCGACCTCGGCGGCCGCATCGTTGGCTCCATGATCTGCGTCGGCCTGATCTCCTCCATCAGCGCGATGATGTGGATCGGTCCGCGTGTCATGATGACGATGGGCGAGGACATTCCGGCACTCCGCGTGTTCTCCCGAAGATCGGCGAGCGGCGCGCCGGCCTATGCCATTCTGTTTCAGCTCGCGGTCGCCAACCTTCTGCTCTTCACGCGCAGCTTCGAGGCGGTGCTCGACTTCATCCAGTTCGCGCTGTTGTTCTGCTCATTCTTCACCGTGCTAGGGGTGATCAAGCTGCGCTTTACGGATCCTGCCCTGCTGCGGCCCTATCGCGCCTGGGGGTACCCGGTCACGCCGGTGGTTTTCCTGCTCGTGACCGCCTTCATGATGTACTATCTGTTGACCGAGCGGCCAGTTCAGTCGCTGTCGAGCATGCTGATCATGTTCTCGGGCCTGTTGATCTACGCCATTTTCCGCAGGCGGCCGGAGGCCGCAGCAACCTCACACCATCGCGAATAGACATGTTTCGACCCATGAAAATTTCGGCCGTCGCCTTCGCCTTGTTGTTCGCGGTCGTGGCCCCCGCACGTGCGGCCGGCACTGTCACGGCCGACGACACGGCGCGCTTCCTCGCGGGCATGCAGCCATCCGCGGAGTCTCCGCTTGCGGCGCTGACCAGGGATCCGTCCTGGCAGCGCCACGCCAAGTTCTTCGACGGCGCCTTCGCCCAACTCGAGCAGCGGCAGCTTTCCAGGATCCGCGCCTGGTCGGAGGTCAATCTGGCCGCGCCCCGGCCGACCATGTTCTACATGTTCTCGGGGCCGGATTTCCTCTACGCCGACGCGTTCTATTCCAAGGCAAGCACCTACGTGCTTGGTGCGCTCGAGCCGATCGGCAACGTTCCCGACCTGACGCGCGTACCGCGCGGCGCGATCGCGCCCGCGCTCTACAATGTCGAGCGTTCGCTTGGCTCGATCCTCAGCTTCAGCTTCTTCATCACCAAGCACATGAAGGTCGACCTGCACGCCAACGAGGTCAACGGCACCTTGCCGATCCTCTATGTCATCCTGGCGCGCTCGGGAAAGACCATCCGCAACGTCGAGATGGTCTCGATCGATGACAAGGGCGGCCTGCATGCGGCAGGGGATAACGCAGGTCCGAACGCTACCCACGGCGTGCGCATCACCTTTGTCGGCAGTGATGGCGAGGCGCGGACGCTGTACTACTTCTCGACCGATCTTTCCAATTCCGGCGCGCGCGCGGCCGGCTTCCTGAAGTTCTGCGAGACGCTCGGACCCGGCAACAGCCTGCTCAAGAGCGCGTCGTATCTCTTGCATGCCGGTAACTTCACGGTCGTGCGCGACTGGCTGCTCGCCAACAGCGCCACCATCATCCAGGATGATTCCGGCATTCCGCTTGCGAACTACAATGCGCGGCAATGGCGGTTCTTCCCGTTCGGGCGCTATCTCGGGCCGATTGCGGAATTTCCCGGCCGGTATCAGGAACGCTATGCCGAGCTCTTCTCGCGGGCCCAGCCGATCGATTTCGGCATCGGCTATCGCTGGCGCATGAATGAGTCGAACCTGCTGCTGTCGGTGAAGGTGCCGGGAAGCGAGATAGTGCCGGTCGAAACCACCTCGTCGGCCGAACCACCGCCAAAGCCGGTCCGTCCCAAGCGGCCGCGTCCGCCCGAGCCGATCCCGCCGCCGCCCGGACGCTTCTTCTGGTTTCGCTAGGGCGCAACCATAAACGTCGGTTTTGCGATGGCGAAGCGGCAGCCCCTCGGCGCGAACCTAACCGGCGGGTTGTGACTCGAAGGCGACATGGCTGTGCTCTGCGACACGGTCTCCTCAATGCCTCAAAGTCGCTGGCAAAACGTATTTGTCGAGTAGCTCAATTTCGGGCGCGATCATCCGGACGGACTCAAGGGAAGCATTGAATACAACAATCATGTCGAGCTCAGGGATAATGACAATCTTTTGCGCATTGAACCCCATCGCCGCCGTCCACTCAACAACGCGGCCCTCGATCAGCGATCGACCTAGCCACCACTGAAAACCATATGACAAACGCTTTTGGGCCTTGATCTGCTCCGCCGTCGATTGAGCAATCCAAGACGCAGGAACGATCTGCTTCCCCTCCCAAGCTCCGCGGTTCAGAACGAGTTGGCCGATTTTCGCCCAGTCGCGCGGGCGCAGGCTGAGCCCTGTGCTGGACGTCGGAACGCCGTTCCCGAGGCGCCCATGCCAGTCGACGTCGTTGATGCCGAGAGGCACGAAGATATTCTCACGTGCCAGAACATCGACGGTTTTCCCGGAAACCTTGTGCAGGACCGCGCCGATGAGTTCTGTTTCTGCACCGTTGTATTCGAAGGAAATGCCGGGGTCTCGCGCGAGGTTCTGTTCGAGCGCGTGCCGGTAGGGATCGTGATCGTGGCGCAATATCGGATGCGCGACGGACGAGCTTAGTCCGGCCGACATTGTCAGAAGGTTACGTAGCGTGATGCGATCCTTTCCCGGCGTACGAAGATTCGCATACTCGGGGAAATATGAAAAGATTGGAGCGTCCAAGTCCTTGATCAGGCCGCGATCCATTGCAATTCCAACCAAAAGCGATACCACGCTCTTGGTCATCGAATTGCCGACATGCTTGATGGTCGCGTCGAAGGAGGGATGGTTCGGGTAGTCAAAGTAACGTTCGTAAACGAGCACGCCATGGCGCACGACGACAATCGAGTCGACGTTGGAGAGCTTGCGATCAATCACCCCTTTTTCCATCGCGCAAAGCAGGGCAGCGTCAAACCCCTGTTGCTCCGGCGAACTGATGCGCCATCCGTCGTGGGTATCCGATGGCCTGCCACAGTCGGGGGTTGGTTCGGCTCCAATTGCGAATTCGACCGTGAAGAAAAATAGGGACAAGATAGTCGAGATGACAACTAAGCGGATCGCCGCTGCGCGCATTGCATTCCCCGGACCGTCGCCGACCATGTCTCTACCTACGACGTTTCACTCAAATATAGCAAGAGCCTGAAGATTCACGGCACGGTTGAATCTTCACGCGCCATCTGTCACTCAAGTCCTTCTCGGTGAATGGAGTGGATGTTGAGAACAGCTGCGGGTGCAACACTAGCTTTCATGCTTGCCATCGCCATCTCGGCAATAGCTTCGGGCGCAGTTTTGGCTCAATCTGTACCTGACGCCGAGATGTTCGATCAGGTCGGGGTCATTAACGGGATCCAAATCACGCTTTCGGCCTGCGAAGAGATGGAGCGGCGCCAAACTGCTGTCTGGGTTCGCGTTGATGGTCGGGGCTACTGCTTGAGATACTATGCCGCCGGCCTCACTCCCCATGGGCCGAACCTTCTTGTCGCCGCCTGGATGTCCGGCGACGTCATGGGAGGCCCGAAAGGAGTCGCTCATCAGCAAGGGCTGGGCCTCGATGATTGAACAGTCCACCACATTGTCCAATCGATACGCCGTGCCTTATATTTTTCTCGCGCGACCCGGCACCTACGGCAGTGCCGGCAAACATTATGATATCAGGCACACGCCTCTGGAAGCGAAACTCGTCGAGGCTCAGATCGATGCCTTGAAGGCTCGTTACCACATTGATCGATGGGTGCTTGGTGGACACAGTGGCGGCGGAACGCTGGCCGCCGAATTTCTCGCTCGGCGCAACGATATCCAATGTGCGGTGCTTTCCTCTTCTGCGGCCGCCTATCGCGCCAGGCTTGAGAAGAGAGGGTTTGTTCACCGGCTCAAGACCGAAGTATTTTTCGATCCCTACGACTCGATAGACAAAATACCGGATCAGCCTGGGCGGCGAATATTCCTGATTGCTGACCCGCGTGATACCAATATTCCGTTCTCGACGCAGGAGCTCTATTTCAATGCGTTGAAGAAACGGGGCCTCGATGTCTGGTTGGTGCCGTTGCAGAAAGCTCCCAAGCCCAAATATCATAGCCTCGTTGACTTCGGAGAAACCGCGACTGGGATGTGCGCGAGTGGCGCGACGACCGATTCCATTCTCAAAAAACTCAACGACATGCCTCAGCAGTCAGATCGTATATCAAACTGATCAGTTCTGAGCCCGGACTACCAGTGCACGCTCTGGCTTGGAACGATGAAGGCCGTCGTGCTTGGCGGAGTTGTGATGCTTGTTGCCAGGTACCAGCCGGAGCCGAGGACGAGGGTGAGCAGCGCGACGATGGCGAGCAGGTCGATGGTCCTGCTGTCGTGACCATGGGGGCTGATTTTCCAGCGCATTGTTGTTTCCTCCCGATGGGAGCATCACAACAACGCGATCTTGGTATCCGCCGTTCCCTGCAAGTCAGAGCTGCACGGCACGCTTGGAAGCGGTGCAATGAAATCAGGGTGCGTTGACGCCGCGCCAGCGTCCATAGCGCCAGGGCAGATACCAGCGCGCGCCTTGCGGGGCCGTCAGCGGCACGTTGTCGATGCCTGACGTCCCGAATGGGTGGCAGCGCAACAGCCGTGCAAGCGTCATCCAGCCACCAGCCCAGAGTCCGAAACGCTCGATCGCCTCATCGCCATAGACCGAGCAGGTCGGCAAGTGGCGGCAATTGTAGCCGACCAGCGGGGAAAGCGTGTGCCGGTACAGCCAGATGAGCCCGCGTCCGACAATGCGCGGCAACCGCAGTAGCGATGCGACGATGGTGCGATCTGGTTCTGACGCTGATTGCTTCATGTGCGCCTTGCTGCGAAGCTGTGCGAGGTGTTGCGCGGTTCCAGCGCAGGGAACAGCAAGTCGTTGCCCCGCCGCCATATTTTGCATGTTTTTAGGGGGCAGTGCAGCAAGTAGCTATGGACGATCTGTATTCCCCCGGATACATTTTTGTGACGCCTGTGTCATACAGAGTCGAACGTTGCCTGGGGCTTGCCTGATCGCTTTTGAGGCTTGGGGAAGGAACCACGTTGAGACTTCTGAAGTCGCTTGATCTTCGCGGCTGGTTGCTTGTGGGAACCGCTGCATGTTGCGTTGCGCTAACGGGCGCGATCGCGACCTTCAGCTCTTCCGCACATGCGGGCGGTACGCTTGAAGAGCGCAAGTTGCCGATGAAATTCAATTGGGTCGCATGCGACCCGAACTGCCGCGGCTGGGTCAGCGCCGTCGGCATCATCACGGCCGATACGCCGAAAGATTTTGAGGATTTTGCCCGCGGGCGCCAGCTTGGCGGGGCGACCGTGGTGCTCGACTCCAGCGGTGGTTCCGTTAACGACGCGATCACGCTCGGGCGACGCTTCCGTAACCTCGGCCTTCTGACAACCGTCGGCATCAGCGTGCAGAATCGCAGCGGGCAGGGCGGGGCGCGTCCGGCCGTCGCACCTGAGGCGTATTGTGAGTCCATGTGCGTGTTCCTACTGCTGGCAGGCAAGACGCGCTACGTGCCGGAAGCAGCCCATGTCCGGGTGCATCAGATCTGGATGGGCGATCGCGCCGACGACGCGCGGGCTGCAAGCTACAGCGCGCAGGACCTGATGATCGTCGAGCGCGACATCGGTCGGATCGCCAAGTACACCTTCGATATGGGCGGCGCCGGTGACTTGCTGTCGCTCGCGCTGAGTGTGCCGCCCTGGGAAGACCTGCACGAATTGGACCCGGCCGAGCTCAAGCTCACCAATGTGGTGACGACGGACGCCGCTTCCGACGTGCTGCCGCACGTCGATGTCTCGGCCCCTGCGATGGCCGACGCTGCGCCGAAGGTGCAGGACCGCTTTGCAACGGAACCGGAGCAGTCGGTCAAGTCGACCAAGACGGCGGAAGCGCTGGTGGCGACCGGCGGCGGTGCGTCGGCGCCTGGCCCGGCGGTGCAGAAGTAAAGTCCGACAATCGGTCTGGCTATTCCGGGTCCCGCGCTCGGGCCGCCCGCGGAATGACGCGCGCAGGGACCTAGTCCTGCGCCGTAGCCGGCTGTTTCGTCTTCGCTTCGATCTGGCCGATGGCGTCGACCACGGCGTCGAAGGTCAGCAGTGTCGACGCATGACGCGCCTTGTAGTCGCGGACCGGCTCAAGGAACTTGATTTCGTCCCATTTTCCGTCCGGCGGGGCGCCGTTCTCCTTCAGCATCTTGCGAACGGTTTCGCGTAACTCACGGAGTTCGCTCGCAGTCGAGCCGATCACGTGACTTGCCATGATGGACGAAGAAGCCTGTCCGAGCGCGCAAGCCTTCACGTCGTGGGCGAAGTCGGTGACGGTGTCGCCACTCATCTTGAGATCGACCTTCACGGTCGAGCCACACAGCTTGGAATGGGCGGTGGCGCTGGCGTCGGGATCGGAGAGTCGGCCCAGACGGGGGATATTCCCGGCCAGTTCGATGATCCGCTTGTTATAGATGTCGTTCAGCATGTGATGGGGTCCGAGACCTTCCGGGCGGCTTCCGGCGGGATCGGCCTTGGCGGCCGCCGTCCTCGGTCTTATATAAGGTTGGAACTGGCGGAAAAACAGCCCGGTAGCCTTGTCGGCGGTGGTCGAACACATCGCATCCGACGTCGAGGCGGGGGCGGTTGATCGCCCAAATTGGTTGTTCTCTCTCAGGCGTCCGGCGGCTCGACCGCCCCGTCTGCCGGTGACACTCCGGCCGCAAGGCCGTCGAACGGAGTTGACATGGACGCTTTGATCAAACCCATCCGCCCCAACAAGCCTTCCGACAAGCAGGTCGATCGCCCCGCTGAGCTTGATCCTGCTGAATTTCTTGCGGCCGCCGTCCGTGCGGACCAACCGCGCCCGGCACGCGCCGAGGCCGAGCAGGCGGTGAAGACGCTGCTCGCCTATATCGGGGAGAATACCGATCGCGAGGGCCTGCTCGACACGCCGCGTCGCGTGGTCGAGGCCTTCGACGAACTCTATCAGGGCTACCACCAGTGCCCGGCCGAGGTGCTGGACCGCACCTTTGGCGAGACCGCCGGGTATGATGACTTCGTGCTGGTGCGTGACATCGAGTTCACCTCGCAGTGCGAGCACCACATGATGCCGTTCTACGGCAAGGCACACATCGCCTATACGCCCGTCGAGCGCGTCGTTGGCCTCTCCAAGCTCGCGCGGCTGACCGACATTTTCGCCCGCAGGCTACAGACCCAGGAGCATCTGACGGCGCAGATCGCGGCCGCGATCGACGAGATACTGAAGCCTCGCGGCGTTGCGGTGCTGGTCGAGGCCGAGCATACCTGCATGTCGGTGCGCGGTGTCGCCAAGCATGGGGCGATGACGTTCACCAGCCGTTTCACCGGCATGTTCCGCGACAATCCGGCGGAGCAGGCCCGCTTCCTGTCTCTGGTGCGAGGCTCACCGCGCTGACCCTCGCCGACGATTGAGCCGAGGGTTTTCGTGTCCACTCATTCCCATGACGTCGAGGAAGGGCTGAGCTTCCAGCCCAAGTTCGACGCGGCCGGCCTCGTCACCTGCGTGGCCACGGATGTCGCGACCGGCGACGTATTGATGGTCGCCCACATGAATGACGAGGCGCTTCGCAAGACCATCGCGACGGGTGAAGCCTGGTACTTCAGTCGCTCCCGCAATGCGTTATGGCGAAAGGGTGAGACGTCAGGTCAAACCCAGCGTGTCGTCGAGATGCGCACCGATTGCGATCAGGACGCGGTCTGGATCCGAGTCGAGCAGGTCGGCGCAGCCTGCCACACCGGCCGCAGGTCGTGCTTCTATCGCAAGGTGGAGCCCGACGGTGGAAGCGCGAAGCTCGTCTTCGTCGAGGCTGAGCGGCTGTTCGATCCCGACGCGGTCTATAAGAAGTAGCCTCCGTCATTCCGGGACGGCCCGAAGAGCCGAACCCGGGAGGACCGAGGATGCGAAATTAACCCGGCATTAACCATACCTGTCCCACCGTGAGACGACATGGTGCCGAATTGCCGGCGTCATCAACGCCGCGCGGAGCGGGGCTGCCCAATATGTCGGTCGACAATTCTAGTGCCACGACGACGGCGGGGATCGATCCGTCGCGGGCGCGCGTGACCGGCGCGATCAAGCAGGCCTCCAATCTCACCGGCGTCAGCTTCGAATACATGCTGACCACAGCCAAGATGGAATCGGATTTCAATCCGGCCGCGGGTGCGACGACCTCGTCTGCGCACGGGCTCTATCAGTTCATCGACCAGACCTGGCTCGGCACGGTGAAGGAGGCGGGCACCCAGCTCGGCTACGGCAGCTATGCCGATGCCATCACCAAGACCTCTTCCGGCAGCTACACGGTCACCGACCCGACGATGCGGAGCTCCATCATGAAGCTGCGCGACGACCCCGATGCTGCATCGAGCATGGCCGCAGTGCTGACGCAGTCGAACAGCTTCAAGCTGACGGGCCTGCTCGGTCGCCGTCCGAGCGATAGCGAGCTCTATATGGCGCATTTCATGGGCGTCGGCGGCGCGGCAAAGCTGATCGCCAACGCCGCGGACAATCCGCAAGCCGTCGGCGCGCGGCTGTTCCCTAATGCCGCCGCGACCAACCGTTCGATCTTCTATGCCAAGGACGGTCGGGCGCGCAGCGTCTCGGAAGTCTATTCGGTGCTGGATGCGCGCTACGTCAGCGCCGCGAATTCGAAATCGACGCGGAGTGCGATCGCCATGTACGGCGACACGCCGTCGACGACCCAGGTCGCGAGCGCCAACGGCGTGCAGCCCACGTCGCTGATCAACAGCGCCGCCTATCTTCAGACCTTCCCGGACACGCGCGTGGCGACGCCGGCCAGCGCGACCTCGGCGACGACGGTGTCGGACAATTCGCCGATCACGCCGGTGTTTCGCTCGATCTATCAGCCCGGCGACAGCACGCAGCCAGTTTCGGCCACTGTGCAGAAATTGTGGGGCAATAACGCCTCGCAGAGCTCGGTTACGAACTCGACGCCCGACGTTCGCGCGCCGCAGCCGCTCGACCTCTTTAGCGATCGCAGCGGTACCTTCTCGAGCTGAGTGCGCTGCAAAATCTGCAGCCCTTAACAAAACGTCAATAAAACCAGCCGGTTATGGTGAACGCTTTGTTAAGCGTCGTGGTTTATTTTGTCTTGCGGGTGACGGGTGTCACCGTTTGGTTTGGTTGCGTAGGCCGGAAGCACAATGATCGTTCGGCAGTTTATCAATTGGATCAGGACCGCGTCCGCCGGTGAGCGGGCAGAGGCAACACGGGCGTTGGCCCGTGCCTGGTTGATTTCAGACCTTTCTCACGACGATCGCGTCGCCGCCGAAGGCGCGCTGTTGATGCTGCTCGACGATCCGTCGCCGCTGGTACGCCAGGCCATGGCGGAGGCCTTCGCGCGCTCGACGGAGGCGCCGGCGGCAATCGTCCAGGCGCTGTCGACCGACCAGCCGTCGGTCGCGCTTCCCGTGCTCGAACATTCACCGCTCCTGATCGACGCCGATCTCGTCGACATCGTCGCGACCGGCAATTGCGAGGTGCAATGCGCCGTCGCTCGCCGCATCGCGCTGCCAGCATCGGTCTGCGCCGCGATCGCCGAAGTCGGCTGTGCGGCGGCAGCGCTCGAGCTGATCGAAAATCCCTACGCCGAGCTCGCGTCCTTCTCCTGGGACCGTATCGTCGAGCGTCACGGCCATCTTGCCGCGATCCGCGAGGCGTTGCTGGTGCTCGAAGATCTGCCGGCCGCCACGCGCGCCGCGCTGGTCGCAAAGCTCTCCGCGACGCTGGCGCAGTTCGTGATTGCCCGCAACTGGCTAAGTGCCGATCGCGCCGAGCGCATCGCGACCGAGGCCCGCGACCGCTCCACCGTCAACATCGCGGCGCGCTCGTGCGGCGAGGACATGCAAGGCCTTGTGTGTCACCTGCGCGCGACCGGCCAGCTCACCGCAGGTCTGATCCTGCGCGCGCTGTTGTCGGGCAATCTCGAACTGTTCAATGCGGCGCTCGCGGAATTGTCGGAGATGCCGCCGGCGCGCGTCGCGGCGCTGCTGCACGATCGCGGCGGAGCCAGCCTGCATGCGCTACTGCGCCGCGCGGGCTTTCCGGAATCGACCTTCGCGGCGTTCCAGGTCGCGCTCGAGGCCTGCCACGAGAACGGCTTTGTCGACACCCAGGATGGCGCTGCGCGACTGCGCAGGCGCATGGTCGAGCGCGTGCTCACCCATTGCGAGACCGATCGCGGCGCGGCCGAGCCGCTGCTCATCCTGCTGCGCCGCTTCGCGACGGAATCTGCGCGCGAGGAAGCGCGCCTGTTCTGCGACGAGCTGGTCGCGGAGGAGGCGATCGCGCCGGTCTATGATGATCTGATCGCGGCGTAGCGAAGATGCGGTAGGGTGGGCAAAGCGGAGCCTGCCCACTGCTTCTGTTGATGACGCGGCAAGATGGTGGGCACGGCGCAAGGGCGCCTTTGCCCACCCTACGGCACCCTTCAACGCGGCAACGTTAATCCCCTGGCACGATGCTCGGCGCCAGAATCGCTTCGAGATGCTCGGGACGATCACGGTTGACGTGGGCGAGATAGTCGTCGGCGACCCTGCGCAGGCGGCGGCTAAGCTCGCTGCCGACGGAGATGCTGTCGAGCTTGGTGTTCCCGTGCACGATGGCCTGGATGGCGTTGATGTGGTGCGAGAAGAGCTCGCTCGGCACCTTGGCAAGGTCCGGCGCATGCTCGATGACGCGGCACAGGCTTTCGGCGATGACTGCGGCGGACGGATAGCCGAACGTCGCCGCATCGCCCTTGATGTCATGGGCTGCACGAAACAGCTCGTCGCGCGCCTCCTTGGTGAAGCCGTCCTTCTGCACGGCCGCGTAGGCCGCAGCCAGCCGTCCGGCTTCGATCGCCATCCAGTCCTTGAATTCCCCGGAGAGTCCGGCGAGCGCCTGCTCGGCGCGACCGACCGGATCATCCATGTCCTTCTCTTCGACCCGGCGCAGCACCTTGCGCAGCGGATTGGGCTGCGTGATCACGTGGTGGGTGGCGAAGGCCTTGACCTCGATGTCTCTGGGGCTGTTCTTGGCCATGATGCCTGCCTCGATGGTTGAGGGCGCTCGCTAGATGGAGGACCGCGCTTTGTCGAGCAACGAGGGTTGCTGCAGCACTTCGTGCTTTTCGCCGACGCGGCGCTCGGGGCCCATATAGGCGGAGCTGGTGTTGCGACGGCGATCGGGCCCGAAATAGGTCTTGGTCTTGATGAAGGGCCGGGGATTGGCGACGACGTTCAGGATGCGCTGGTAGAGACCCTTGGCCGAGATCGGCTTGGCCAGGAATTCGGTGACGCCGGCATCGCGCGCCACCGTGACTCGGCGTTTTTCGGAGTGACCTGTCAGCATGATGATCGGCGCGTAGGGATTACCCTTGGATTCCGGCTGCCGGATCATCTGCGCCAGCTCGAGCCCATCGAAGATCGGCATCGCCCAGTCTGTGATGACGATGTCGGGCACGTAGTGGCTGTACATTTCGAGCGCCGTGGCGCCGTCTTCGGCTTCATAAACCTCGCGCGCGCCGAAGGAGTGCAAAAGCGTCCGCAGGATGCGGCGCATGTGCGGATTGTCGTCGCAGACGAGGAAGCGCAGCTTGTTGAAATCGATGCGGAACATGACGCCCAGGCCGAAGCGGTCAAACTTCGTTAACCATATCGCGTACGAGGTTAACGAAGCGTTGCCTCCCGCGGCCCGGCGGGCAGGTCCGGATACAGCTCCTAGTAGCCGAACTGCTCGCGCAGAATTCGTTCTTCGAGGCTGTGGCCGGGGTCGAACAGCATCCGCATCGAGATGGTCTTGTCCGACAGCACCTCGACGCGGCGGACGTCGCGTACTTCGTCATGGTCGGCGACCGCGGCGACCGGGCGCTTCTCGCAATCGAGCACCTCGAACACGACATAGGCCGTGTTGGGCAGGAGGGCGCCGCGCCAACGGCGCGGGCGGAAGGGACTGATCGGCGTGAGGGCGAGCAGGGCGGCGTTGATTGGCAGGATGGGCCCCTGGGCGGAGAGATTGTACGCGGTCGAGCCAGCCGGCGTCGCCACCATGATGCCGTCGGCCATCAGCTCGGACATGCGCTCATGCTCGTCGACCAGGATCTTCAGCCGCGCCACCTGATAGGTCTGACGAAACAGGGCGACCTCGTTGATCGCGTGATGAATGTGCACCTCGCCCTGCACGTCGGTTGCGCGCATCAGCAGCGGATGGATCACGGACACATGTGCAGCCTCGAGCCGAACGCGCAGGTCGACCGTCGAGAATTCGTTCATCAGGAAGCCGACCGTGCCGCGGTGCATGCCGTAGATTGGCTTTCCCGTGCGCATGTTCTGGTGCAGCGTCTGCAGCATGAGGCCGTCGCCGCCGAGCGCCACGACGACATCGGCTTCATCGGGTTTGCAATTGCCGTACAGCCCCGTCAGCTGCGCATAGGCTTCCTGGGCCTCGGTGCCCGCGCTGGCGACGAAGGCGATCCGATCATATCGCTTGGGCTTTGTCATGAAATCGCGGGGCTCGAAAGGGTCAGGCCGGCTCGAAAAGGTGTGCCGAGGTCGTCTATACGACCTCGGCGGTTCTTGTCGAGCGTGACCCTGCGCCATAGCAAACGGTCAATAGGCCGTGATGCCGCGCCATTGTCGCAATCTTGTGCTACAGCCTGTAGCGGATAACAGGGAGTAAGCAGCGTGATCATCATATCGCCGGCGCTTCGCCGTGGGGGGCTTTTGCTGGCGCTCCTCGCCTTTGCCACGCTCGGCCCGGCCCAGGCAGACGACCCGCCGCAGCGTCCCGATGCCGCGACGCCCGCTGGCCAAAAGGGCGGTGGGCGCGGCGGCAACGCGCAAAATGCGCAGCAAAATCCCCCGGCAACGGCCGAGCAACATCGCCTGCCGCCGGACTCCACCACCAGGCAGACGCTCGAGCTGCCTGGCAGGACGCTCGCCTTCGCCGCGACCGCAGGCTCGATCCGCGTGTTCGACGACAAGGGCGAGCCGCAGGCCGAGATCGCCTACACCTCTTATCAGCTCGACGGTACCGACCGCGCAACGCGGCCGGTCACGTTCTTCTTCAACGGCGGGCCCGGCGCATCGTCGGCCTGGCTGCAGCTCGGCAATGCCGGTCCCTGGCGGCTGCCGATCAATGCCGACGAGGTCACGCCATCGACCTCTCCGGAGGTGAAGCCCAATGCGGAGACCTGGCTCGATTTCACCGACCTCGTCTTCATCGATCCGGTCGGGACCGGCTATAGCCGCTTCATCGCGACCGGCGAGGATGTCCGCAGGCGGTTCTATTCCGTCGACGGCGACGTCAGCGCGCTCGCGCTGGTGATCCGCCGCTGGCTCGAGAAGCACGACCGGCTGCTGTCGCCGAAATATGTCGCGGGCGAGAGCTATGGCGGCATTCGCGGGCCGAAGGTCGTGCGCCAGTTGCAGATGCAGCAGGGCGTCGGCGTCAAGGGCCTGATCATGATATCGCCTTTGTTCGACTTCCGCGAGTTCACCGGCACGAGCCTTCTGCAATACGTCGCAACGCTGCCGAGCTATGTCGCGACCGTGCGCGAAGCCAAGGGGCCGGTGAAGCGGGCCGATCTCGCCGATGTGGAAGCCTATGCGCGCGGGGAGTTCCTGGCCGACCTCGTCAAAGGCGAGGCGGACAGGGAGGCGGCCACGCGTCTGGCCGATAGGGTCGCCGCGCTGACCGGCATCGACCAGGCGGTGAGCCGCAGGCTCTCGGGCCGTTTCGACGTCGGCGAATTCCGCCGCGAGCTCGACCGCAAGAACGGCAAGGTGACCGGCCGCTACGATGCCTCCGTGCGTGGCTTCGACCCTTATCCGGATTCCAGCAGCTCCCGCTTCGGCGATCCCTCGGGCGACACGCTTCAGGCGCCGCTGACCAGTGCCGCTGTCGATCTCCTCACGCGCAAGCTGAACTGGCGGCCGGACGGCTCCTATGAGGTGCTCAACGGCGCAGTCGAACGGGCCTGGGATTTCGGCCACGGCATCAATCCCGCGCAGTCGGTGTCTGAGCTGCGCCAGATCCTCGCAACGGACGCGAAGATGACGGTGTTGGTCGGACACGGCCTGTTCGATCTCGCCACGCCCTATTTCGGCTCGCAAATCGCACTCGACCAGTTGCCTGCCTTTGCGTCGGCGCCACGGGTGAAACTCGTGATCTATCCGGGCGGCCACATGTTCTATTCGCGCGATGCGTCGCGGCAGGCGTTCCGCGCCGAGGTCGAGGCGATGATCAAACAGTAGGCCGGCGTTTCCGCGGCGTATATTTGCGCGCGATCTCGCGGGCGATGACGCTCTCCGGCTTGACGTTGATGCCGGCAAGCCAGATGTCGCGGACCTTGCCGCGCTTGTCGCGGATACGGCGGACCGGCTCGCCATGGCTGGCGTAGCCGGCGGCTGCGGCGAAGGTGCCGGAATCGCGGCCGGTGACTTCGATCTCGGCCGCATCCATGAACGGATTGTTGAAGTGCGGATTGGCTACCACGACGCGGTTGCCCATCGGCACGAGATCAACCGCGCCCCAGATGGTCCACCAGCGGCCGGTCCAGTCGCGCACGCGCCGGTTGGGCGTCCCACGGTTCTGGAACGCGCGCAGGATCTGCATCGCGCCGTCCATCCAGATCGGCGCGGCGCCGTCGATGCAGTTGCTCAGCATCGTGATCGCGAGCTCGCAGGCCGGAATAGAGCACGTCCTTGAGACGTAGCCTTGGAAGCCGCCGCTATGGCCGAACCAGTCCCAGCCGTCGTCTCTGCTGGCGTTGACGCCGAGACCGTAATAGCACTCGAAACTCTGCGGAATGCGCCAATGGTGCCGCGTCATTTCCCGTCGGCTCGCGACCGTCAGCACGCTCTTCCTTGAGTTGGGCGCAAGCTGCGCGAAGAAGCGGGCGGTGTCGGCTGCGGTTGCAACGAAGCCGGCAGCGGACGTCATCGCGTGGGTGAGGTTGTCGCCCGGGATCACGCAGCGCTCGCCGAGCGGCAGCTTGCGCGTGTGGCCGCGGGCGAACGGTGCGCCCTTGGCAAGCGGCGCGCTCGGCTCGGTTTCGCGCAGGCCGGCGGCTGCGATGACCTCGCGCTTGATCCAGGCGGGGTAGGGCTCTTTCGTGATGGCTTCGATCATGAGACCGATCAGGCCAAAGCCGTGATTGGAGTATTTGAAGCGCGTGCCGGGTTCGATCGCGGTAGGCATTTGCAGCTCCGCCAACAGTTCCTTCTCGTCCAGATAGGGACGGCTGTCGATGAACTGGCCAGAGTCGGCGCCGTCCCGCGTCAGGCCTGCGCTATGGGAGAGCAACTGGGCGATCGTCGTCTCGGCAACGCGCGGATGCAGGCCGTCGACATATTGGCCAACGGTGTCGTCGAGCCGCAGCTTGCGCTGCTCGCGCAGTTTCAGGATGCCGGCAGCTGTGAAGCTCTTGGAATGAGAGGCGATGCGAAAGCGGTGACGCGGCGTCAGCTTTTCGCCGGTGTCGAGATTGGCAATGCCAAACGCGTGCTCGGCGACGACTTCGCCACGGTGCGTGATCGCGATGATGAGCCCCGGCTGTTGCGATCCGATCAGTTGAAACTCGATCCATGAGCCGATGTAGTCGATTGCGGCTCGTAACCACGCATCCATTGCCCACCACACGCGAAGGAGAGGTCCTTCGCGAAAGCTAGCCGACAAGACAGAACCGGCGCAACCCCTGAGGGTTGCGCCGGTTCATCGCTCTCTGGATTGGCGCGGTGGTCAGTACACGAGCGTCGCGCCCGTCGGCTTGTCGAGCGCTGCTGCGAGCGAGCGATATTCTTCGCTGCTGGTGCCGGCGAGCGAGGCGATCTTGTTCAGATGATACTGCGCCTGTTCGCGGTTGCCCTGTTCGAGCTGCCAGAGTCCGTAATACTGCCAGGTGCGGACGTGGTTCGGATCGTCCTTGAGCGCCAGCTCGTAATAGATCTGCGACTGCTTGTAGTCGCCGAGCTTGCGATAGGAGTAGCCGATCAGGTTGGCGACGTCGGCGACGTCGTCGCGCTTGAGCGTCTTGAGCTGGTCGATCGCGTTCGCATAGTCGTGGCGATCGTAGATCGTGGTGTAGGCCGTGCGGTAGGCGGCGAGGAATTTGGGATCGCTGACGGAGGAGCTCTTCTTCTTTCCCTTTTTGGTCGACGTCGTATTCGATGACCCGGAGCCGGAGGGGCTATCGCTGCCATTGGCATAGGCGCTCTGGATTGCCGGCACGGCGACCAGCGTCACGCAGACGAGTGCCGGAACCAGAAGCTTTGCAACTTTGCTCATCTATCTCTCCCGTATGGAATGCGGCGATCCTACACGATTGCCTCAAGACGGGAACACCCGGGTTGCAAAAACATTCCCGGCCGACCGGCATCGCTCTCGCCGGCGCCCGGTTCTCCGGAACATGACAAAGTTGTCATCCAGATGAACGGAAGCGAACATTGCGCTTCAGAATGGGTTCAGCGCACCGCGCCTAACGTCTGCTCCATGATCGAAGGGTCGGCGAGGGCGCCGTCTCAAGATCCTTCAAGAGGAGACCACCATGTTGAAGACGATTTCCGCAGCCTTGCTCGCAGCTTCCGTCATCGCAGCCCCGGCCTTCGCCGCTGAAGCGGGCAAGACTGACACCAGCAAGACCGCAACACAGGCGCCGGTGATCAAGTCCGAACAGACGCAGTCGAAGACCGCGGTCAAATCCACTGCGAAGTCGGACGTCAAGTCGAAGGCGATGAATGCTAACGCCATGGTCGGACCCGAGCACACCAAGCACGTCCGCTCGCATCGCCATCACCACCAGATGGCGGCGGCCAAGTCTTCATCGGCCAAGGTCCCGTCGGGTACGACCCAGCCGAGCGTCGGTGCCAAGCCGACAGAGCCAGTGACCACTGGCAAGGCGAAGTCCGGCTACTGATAGGCGTAACTGATCCCGCGCGGTGGCGACCCACATTGCCCTGCCACCGCGCGCAGGGTTCAGGTCCGGCCCTACTGCCATTGCCTCGCGAAAGCGTGAGCGATGGTGGCGGGCCGGTTAAGCCGTTTGGTGGCGAGAAGCGAATTCCCTCGGCGCGACCTTGCGGCTAGAACAGCTTTGCGTCCGGTCGAGAGAGGGGAGTCGTGGGGGGATTGGCAAAACGCGCGAGCGTCCTGGTACTGCCGCTGGTGCTTGCGGCCTGTTTCGGCAGCGACGGCGGCCGGCCGTCCCTGGTGGACGATGCGGGAAATCCAGTGCAACAGCCGTTTCCGGACAATTTCCGCAGCGAGGCGCTCGCCATCATGCATAGCTATCTGAACGATCCGGTCGGTGTACGCGATGCTGCCATGGCGGATCCGGTGCTGCGAACGGTCGGCGGCCGGCCGTTTTATGTGAGCTGCCTGCACTTCACCCCGCGCGAGAGCGACGCCAGTTACAGGAGCATGCGCGAGCGGGCGATCGTCTATGTCAACGGACGCGCCGACCGGGTCATCGAACGGGCCGGCGAAATGTGCGCGGGTGCGGTTTACGCACCCTTTCCAGAACTGGAAAAGATGACGCGGTAGCACAAAGCACGTCTTCACAGACGCCTGCTAGGACAGGGGCGGCCGGAAGCCGTTGATCACATTTCGGGGAGCCTTGAACGGGGTTGCTTTTCCTTGCGACAAATCGTTACGGCAGTGTGCGCGCGAGCGAAAAAATCTGTCGTGACGAGGGAACGCCGAGGAACAAAAAGCCGTTGTTGCGGCCTCGTCACGGCACCCAGGGATCAAGGCTCCGGCATCGCCGCGAAGCAACCAAATTCAGGCCACGTTGTTTGCTGAGGGTGAATTCGAGATAACGGGGATCATCCATGAAGACGTTCTTGCTTGGCGCAGCTGCCGTGCTCGCGCTGGCAGCGCCAGCCGCCGCAGCCGACATACCGGCGCGGCCCTACACCAAGGCTCCGGCCTATACGCCGCCGCAGGTGATCTACAATTGGACCGGCTTCTACATCGGCGGCCATGTCGGCGGTGCGTTTGCCGGCGACAACACGTTCCAGTCGAGCGACGCCCGTTTCCTGGGCGGTGTGCAGGGCGGCTTCGACTACCAGTTCGCGCCCAATTGGGTGGTCGGTCTCGAGGCCCAGTACTCCTGGCTGCCGTCCAACAACAATGGCGTCCTGTTTCCGGCCAACACGCTCGTGACCTCCAACACCGACCAGCTCGGCTCGGTCACCGGCCGCGTCGGCTATACTTGGGGCCCGGCGCTCGTCTACGCCAAGGGCGGCTACGCCTGGCGCAACAATAATTTCGGCGCCAGCGTCGGCGGCGTGCCGACCGCAGTCACCACCACCGGCAACAACAAGGACGGTTACACCGTCGGTGCCGGCCTCGAATACATGTTCGCGCCGAACTGGTCGGCCAAGGCCGAGTACCAATATTATAATTTCGGCAGCACCACCGTCACCGCCGGCCCCGCCGACGTCGTCGGCGTCCGCGGCCGCGACGACGAGCATACCGTCAAGGTCGGCGTGAACTACCGCTTCGGCTGGGGCGGTCCCACGGCTACGCGCTACTGATCCGCAGGCAGCAAACGACAGACTGCAAAGGCCGGCTTCGCCGGTCTTTGTTTTTTGCGGAGCCGGTCTCACCAGCGTCATGGGCTAGCGGTAAAGCAAAAATAATTTTTGCCACTTACGGAACACGCGCGCCGGCGCGCGTTATTATGTGATTGCCGGGCTGGGTGGGATGACGAACATGCGTATCTTGGCGTCGGTGGTGATCTCGTTATTCGTCACGCTGCCGTGCTCGGCACAGACGATCCTCAAATCCGAACCGCTGGTCCTGGCGCCCTATGAGGTGGCTTTCGTGCAGGATTTCTCCTGCGGCCTCGGCCGGGTGCTGAAGGTCACCGGCGCGATCCGCGGCCTGCATCGGCGCAAGGCCTGCGTGGTGCTGTCGGGCGAGCAGGCATCTCTGGCGATCGCAACGCCCTGATGCGCGTCTTCACGAATTGAACTGCAGCTCCAACCGAGATTGCCGCTCGGCGTCCGCCTTGTTCTTGGCAGGATCCTCGCCGGGACCAGTGAGGCACGGCTTGATCTCGTAGTCATTGTCCAGGATGCGGCGCGGCCCCGGCCTGTCCTCGTCGGTGGCGACATCAACGACCAGGCCGCTCTGCTGCGCAATTTTCCAGACGTCTGCCTCGCTTGGGTAGGCCTTGCTGAGTTGGGCGTCGTTGCAAAACAGCGCGTAGGGCATCGGTTCTGCCTTTCGGAACTGCCTTAACGCTTGAGCGGATTAAGGGTTTCAGCATGGCTTCACCCTGCGGCGCCTGATCACGGATCCGTGAACGAGGCGTCGGGGTGTGAGTCGTAAACGAGTCCTGAATCCCAAAAAAAAGAATCCCTGGGACTCCTCGGCTGGAATCAGCGGATGTTTCTGGCCATGACGACCGGCCTGAAAACCTCCTGCGAGCACATGCTCCTGCCGCTCACGCTGGCGCTGTTTTGCGCCTGCGCGGCCAATCTGCTGCTGGTCTGGTCCTGGCTCTAATGGCTCGAGCTCCCGGCCGGCGGCCGGGGCGGGGGATTGTGGATGGCATCCCTGACCTTGGCGAGGGTCGACTGGCAAAACTCCTCGCGCTCGCGCTCGAAACGCTCCTGATGCTTGCGGAAATTGGCGACCCTGGCCTGCACTTCGCTGCGGAAATCGCCCGATCTCCTGGGCGGCGCGAGCTGGAAGGGCTGGGGCGCCGCTTGCGGCGGCTCGTCGACCTCACGAACGTCTTCGATCACCACCACGGAGGTGACCTCCACGGCAGTCGGAGGCGGCACAGGAGCAGGCCCCGCCAGGAACGACTCCTCCTTCCGCCCGGTCACGGATTGAACAAAGGCCAATGTCTGCGCGATCAGCGCATCGCGTTCCCTGATCCACTTCATGGTCTACCTCTGCGCGCACCCTATTCCAGCAAACCGGCTGCTCCGAATCAAGGCATGCTTGCAGGGGATTGCATATTTTTCCCGATCGCCCGAAACTGCGGCAATGAAACCGAAGGATGAATGGTCGGAAGAGGCCGAGGGCCTGAGCCTGGTGCGCGCCTTCCTGTTGCTGCCACCCGACAAGCGGCGCCTCGTGCTCAAATTCGCCGATGAGCTTGCGCGCGCACAGGAGCGCCACGAGGAGGGGACGGAAGCGTCCCCGACCTGAGCTAGATCGATCGGCGCTCGCGTTCAGGCTGTAGCCATTCCCTGCACAGCTTGCGCATTCGTGTGGCCTCGGCTCTTATCGGCGCCAAGACCGAGATGGAAATGGCCGAGATAGAGACGTACGTCGTCAACCCCGACACGCCCGAGATCGACATCTGTGCGCGCTGGCGCGCGGAGACGTTTTCGGTGCTCGAGGCGAGCGTTGAGCAGGAGCGACGCACGCTCAATCGCTTCGCGGCGGATCAGACGCGGCAGGTAGCCCTGATCGCCAAGCGTGGGATGGTGCCGGTCGGCACCTGCCTGCTGGTGCCCTCCGAGATCGAGCCCAATCACCAGGTCTCCCCGTGGCTTGCAGGATTGTTCGTGGCGCCCGAGCATCGGCGGCATGGGGCAGGCGCCGTTCTGGTGCGCGCGATCGAGGCAGAGGCCCGCCTGCGCGGCTTTGCGCGGATCTTTCTCTACACGATCGGCGCCGAGGGCTTCTATCAGCGGCTCGGCTGGGATCTCGTCGAGCACACCGACTGGAAGGGATTTGGGAAAACTGCCTTCATGTCGCGCTCGATCCGGTCGATGTCGCCGCAGCCATAGAAATCTTACGCGAAGCTTACAAAGCCGGCCCAAAAAGCTATTTTTCCGTAATTTTACGCGCGGCATATTGTATCAAATTTTAACGTCCGTGGGTTCCATTGGGTCCCGTGCCGGGAACGCTATCGAATGGCTCCAATCGGATGAATTGTGATGCGCCTTTTGAATGATCTGAAGATTGTCTTGAAAGTCGGCCTGATCGTTGCGGTGCTTGGCTGTGCACTCCTCGGGGTGGCCGCGTTCAGCGCCGTGCAGCTCTCTTCGACGGTCGATCGTTTTTCGGAGTTGACGGAAGCCGAAGCGGCGGCGCTGGGCCTGACCCGTGCGCAGCGACGGGCGGAAACCTATCATGCCGCGCTCTATGCCACGCTGACCGAGACCACCGAGGAAGGCAACGCCAGACGCCTGAGGACCGCGAGCGAGAACCGCGATCAGATCGCCGGCTTCCTCGCAGCCGCGATCAAGGAGGATGCGGGCCGTGCCGGCGAAATCCGCGCCATCGGCGACAAGCTGAAGGGCGTGTTTGCCGCTTGCGATCCGGTGCTCGAAGCCGGCGCCAAGGCGAGCACCACGGAGGAGAATGCGAAGGCGGCGGACCGCGCCCACAAGGAGTGCGATCCGGTGATGGATGCAGCGCTCTCCGATATCGCCAACTTCGCCGCACAGACGGCCGAACAGGTTGCCAAGCGCAGGCAGGGACTCGGCGCGGAGGCCAGCGCCTCGATCCGCACCGTGATCGGTGTCAGCGCGGGCGGCCTGCTGCTCGGTGTCATGATTGCACTCTTCATCGGCCTCAAGGCGATGTCGCAGCCGATCGCCCGCCTCAAGCTCGCGATGGAGGGGTTGGCGAGGAACGATCTCACCGCCGATGTGCCCGAGAAGGACCGTCGCGACGAGATCGGTGAGATGGCGAAGACGGTCGAGATCTTCAAGACCAACGCGGTCGAGGTCGAGCGGCTCAAGAAGGCGCAGGAGGAAGTCGAGCGGCAGGCTACCGCGCAACGTCGGCAGGACATGGTCAATCTTGCGGATGGTTTCGAGCGCGCGGTCGGCGAGATCATCGACACCGTCGGCTCCGCCTCCACCGAGCTCGAAGCGTCCTCCTCGACGCTGGCGAACACGGCGCAGCGTGCGCAGCAGCTGACGTCGGTCGTCGTGGCGGCCTCGGGTGAAGCCACCGGCAACGTCCAGTCGGTCGCCACCGCGACCGAGGAGCTGTCGTCCTCGGTCAACGAGATCAGCCGCCAGGTGCAGGAATCCGCGCGGATGGCGATCGATGCGGTGGGCCAGGCACGCTCGACGACCGAGCGGGTCAGCCAGCTCTCGACCGCGGCGACGCGGATCGGCGACGTCGTCGAGCTGATCAACACGATTGCGGGCCAGACCAATCTGCTTGCGCTGAACGCCACCATCGAGGCAGCGCGCGCGGGCGAGGCCGGCCGCGGCTTTGCGGTCGTCGCCTCCGAGGTCAAGTCGCTGGCCGAGCAGACTGCGAAGGCGACCGGCGAGATCAGCCAGCAGATTTCCGGCATCCAGACCGCCACCCAGGACTCGGTCACGGCGATCCGCGAGATCTCGGCGACCATCGAGCGGCTGTCGGAAGTGTCCTCGACGATTGCCGCGGCGGTGGAAGAGCAGGGCGCCGCGACGCAGGAGATCGCGCGCAACGTTCAGCAGGCCGCCCACGGTACCCAGCAAGTGTCCTCGAACATCGGCGACGTGCAGCGCGGCGCCGCCGAAACCGGCTCGGCCTCCTCGCAGGTGCTCTCGACCGCGAAGATGCTGGCGACCGACAGCAACCGGCTGAAGCTCGAAGTCGGCAAATTCCTGTCGACGGTGCGCGCCGGTTAGGTGTGGGGGGTGTGACCCGGCGGCCTTGTGCCGCCGGCGCCGCAGACCTTATGTCCCGATCAGCAAAGCCAACGCGACCGCGAACAGCATGCCAGTCGCGACGACGGCCGCGATCGCACCGGCGGTGATCTTGGCTCTCTCCTGGTTGGAATATGGGCGCATGGGATTGGCGTCGTTCCGCTCTTGGCGTGATCGCGCATCAGCATAATACGCTGCGCGCGGAGGCGAGATAGTCAGATAGCGCCGCAGGGTCCGTCGTCTGCCCGCCTATCGTTTCTCCCGCATACGCATGCAGGAATTCTGACACTGGCGCGTCGCCTCGGGCCAAATAATCGGACAGGAAGCGCTCCAAAATGCGGTAGGAATCCCACAAAGTGAGGACTTGCTCGAACTCTTCATCGGTGATCGCCCGGTAGGCCACTGATTTGTCCATCGCGCTTGGTCCATTAAGTCGCTTGATTACGGGTGGAGGTTCAAGCATTTGCAATGGAGGCGCGCCGCAGACGAGCGCGCGGTCTGGGTCCCCTGGCGCGGCATCCGCATTCAGAACTGGTACCGTCCGCTGAGCACCTACATGACGCTGCTGCTCGATCACGGGCTGACACTACGCCTGTTCGTCGAGCCCGCTCCTGTCGGCGGGGATCCTGAAAGGAACGCGTTGCGTCGCCGCGTACCGTATTTCCACATCATGGAGTGGCAGAAGCCGGCTTGAGGGCGCTGTATCGTCTAGCTGGCGAGCCGTGCCTGGAAGAACCGGCTGACGCGGTCGATCGCATCCGTCGTCATCGGATCGGTGTCGGAGAAGTCAAAGGCGTGCGGCTTGCCGGGATAGGGCACGAACTCCGCCTCCGCACCGACGGACTTCGCAAGTGCGATCAGCCTCTTTCCGTTCGCGATCGAAACGTTCTGGTCCGCCTCGCCATGTAGCTCGATCATCGGCGGCAGGTGCTTGACCTTGCCGGCCATCGCATCGGGCATGCCGCCATAGAGCACCGCGAGCGCGGCGATGCGGGCATCGCGTGCGGCGGTGTTGGCGGCGATGAAGCCGCCGAGCGAAAAGCCCAAGAGGCCGACACGCCCCGAACTGTCTGGTCGGCCCAGGATGCTCGTCACGGTCGCGGAGACCGTGTCGGACCAGCCATCGAACCGCGTCGTGTCATAGGCCTCGCGGCTTTCCTTGGTGCTCGTCTTCGAATGCAGCGCCGCAATGTCGGTCTCGGTCATGTAGCGGAGAAGATAGGCATCGATGCCTTTGGTCGACAGCGCGTCCGCATATCGCTGATAGGCGAGCGGCTTGATCTCGATTCCGCGCGAGCCGTGCAGCAGGATCACGGCGGGGCGTTTTCCGGATGCGTCCGCGGCGTGACGCGTCACGGCGTCATGACCGGGCTCGGCGCGCGCGGCAGGTGATAGCGTGAGCAGGGCCAGACCTGCGAGCGTGGTTCGTCGTGTGATCATCGCTCAGCTCTCTTCAGGATTCCGATCGGGGAGCGTCGCCTGTATAGTGCGCCTGCGACCGAAATTTGACCGTGCATTTGTCTCGAGGCCCTGTCCGATGATCCCAGATCGTCCGCCCGTGCTCGCCCACCAGCGCTTCGTCGCCGACCGCGAGAACTTTGCCGGTCTCGATCTCGCCGAACGGTTCGAGCGCATCGTCCGTACCAATCTGTGGGGCGCTTCGACCTCGGTGTCGGGGCTCGGCTCCCAAGACCCGGCCACCGCCGCGATCAAGGTAGCGCTGCCGCCTCTGCTCCGACGGCTCGGCGTGCGTTCGCTGCTCGATGCGCCCTGCGGAGATGCAGGCTGGATCGGCGGATGCGGACTCGATGTCGACTATATCGGCGTCGATATCGTGCCGTCGCTGATAGAAGGCAACCGCCGGCGGGTCGCACAGGGCGAGCTCCCGGGCCGTTTCATCAGCGCCGACATTACGCGCGATGACCTGCCTCGGGCCGATGTCATCCTGTGCCGGGATTGCCTGGTGCATCTGAGCTTTCAGAACATCTCCCGCGCCCTGGGGCGTTTCCGCGCCAGCGGCGCGCGTTTCCTCCTCGCCACCACGTTTGCGGAATGGCAGGACAACCTCGATTGCGAAGATGGCGACTGGCGCGCATTGAATCTCGAGCGGGCGCCGTTCGGCTGGCCGGCGCCGCTGGAGCTGATCAACGAGCGTTGCGAGGAGGGCGGAGGCGGCTGGCGGGACAAGAGCCTCGGGCTGTGGCGGCTCGCCGATCTCTCCGGTGAGACAGGAGACATTGCGAAGGCTGTGTGACTGATCACGCCGACGACGTCGGTTGCGCTCTTCGACGTCTTCGCACTACAATTGTCTTCGTGACGGGATTTTCGCTTCGCTGCTCTTGCCGGGGGGAACGATGAAGCTGAACGCGATCGTGGCCTTGTTGCTGATCTCCTGCGGCGCTCCTGCCATCGCGCAGGATGGCGCCGCGCTCTACGCAACACATTGCGCGCAGTGCCACGACAGCAGCGACGCGCAGAGCCGGGTGCCGCCTCGCAGCGCGATGCAGGCGATGTCATTCGAGCACGTGCTGGCCGCGCTTTCTACCGGCAGCATGGCCGCGATGGCGCAGGGGCGCAGCGATGACGAGCGCAGGGCCATCGCATCCTTCGTCACCGGCAAGGTGGCCGCGAGCGGCGGGGTTGCAGCGGCCGACGCGTCCGGCCGTTGCACGCAAGCCATCACCGCCTTTCCGCGAAGCATCGACGGGCCGCGCTGGAATGGCTGGGGCGCCGATCTCAACAACAGCCGCTTCCAGCCGGACGGGATGGCCGGGCTGACAGCCGAGCGGGTGCCGCATCTGACGCTGAAATGGGCGTATGCATTTCCCGGCGCGTCGCTCGCCTTTGCGCAGCCGACGATCGCCGGCGGGCTGTTGTTCGTCGGCGGCGCCGATCGCAAGGTGCGTGCACTCGATGCGAAGAGCGGCTGCACGGTGTGGACCTTTGCACCCGACCTCGCGGTCCGCGCGGCGATCAGCTTCGGGCAGGTCCCGGGCACGGATCAGTTCGCGATATTCTTCGGCGATGGCCGCGCCAATGTCTATGCCGTCGATGCGCTGACCGGCGCGCTGATCTGGAAAGTGAATGTTGAAGAGCACCCGGCTGCACGGATCACCGGCTCGCCGGTGCTTTATTCCGGCGTGCTTTACGTGCCGATCTCTTCGCTCGAGGAGGTGGCGGGATCGCAGCCGAATTACGAATGCTGCACGTTCCGCGGCAGCCTCGTCGCGCTGGAGGCTGCGACGGGAAAGCTGATCTGGAAGGCCTACACGATCCCCGAGGTGCCGCATCCGACGACGAGGAATGTGCGCGGCACGCAGCTCTATGGTCCGTCCGGCGCCGCCATCTGGTCAGCGCCGACGATCGACATCGAGCGGAAAGCGATCTATGTCGCAACCAGCAATTCCTATTCGAACCCGCCGGCAGCGACCAGCGATGCGGTGCTTGCGTTTGAGCTTGCGAGTGGACGGCTGCTCTGGAAGCAGCAGGCGTCGCCGAAGGATGCCTTCGTCGTGGCCTGCTTCACCGCCGACCAGACCAACTGTCCTGACGAACACGGGCCGGACCATGATTTCGGCCAGTCGCCGATCCTGGTGAAGCTGCGCGACGGCAAGCGCGTCCTCGTCATCGGCCAAAAGTCCGGCGTCGTGCACGCGCTCGATCCAGATAGCGAGGGCAAGATCCTCTGGCAGACGCGGATCGGGAAGGGCGGTCCGCTCGGCGGCACCGAATGGGGCTCGGCCGCAGACCAGGACCGCATCTATGTCGCGATCTCCGATGTGCGCTTCCTGCGCGACGGCACGCGGCGGCTCGACTCCACGCAAGGTGGCGGGCTGTTCGCGCTCGATCTTGCGAGTGGCAAGGTCTCGATGGAGGTGGCGCCGGTGCCCTGCGGCGAGCGCCCGCAATGCAGCCCGGCGCTGTCGGCCGCGATCAGCATCATTCCCGGCGTCGTGTTCTCCGGCGGCGTCAGCGGCTACTTGCGCGCCTATGCGACCGCGAATGCAAAACTGCTTTGGGAGTTCGACACCTCGCGCGACTACAAGGCCGTCAACGGCGTTGCGGCGTCAGGCGGTGCGATCGACGGCCCGGGCCCGGTGATCGTCGACGGCATGCTCTACACCAACTCCGGCTACGGCCAATGGAGCGGCGCCGCCGGCAACGTGCTGCTGGCGTTCGAGGTGGGGAAGTGAAGTTGGGGAGGCCCCGCGGCGCGTGAGCGGGGCGCAGCTGGATTCACATAAGCAAGTGCGGGAACCCGCGAAGCGGAGCAGCTTGCCGGAGTGCCGCTTCAACACCGGCGCGGACGTGCGGCCTCAGCATTAAGCCTCCACCAGGGCCCCCAGATGCTGAGGCCGTTTTTTTTGTGCTCGTCTCCGGACTGTCCTCCTGCGGGACGAACGCCAGTCGACATTATTTACGAGCTGTGAACCATGAAAAATGATCGGAAAATTTTAGCGAAACGATCTGCGGGCCCTTTGCGTCAGTTCTGCTGGAGGGTGCAGCGATGGTCACAGATGCAGGTTTCGACGAGCGTGAGAGCGAGATCGCCCGCTACAGGATTTTGGCGCAGGAGGTGACGGACCCGCTCGCCGCGCGTCTGCTGCACCACATCGTGATCGATCTCGAAGCCGCCCTGCTGCGCGATCGCGCCGCCGACGCAGTCAAGGCGGATGGATGAGGCGAGAAGGTTAGTATTCGGCCAGGAAGATGGTGCCGGCTGAGGATTGAACTATGCCGGTATCGATTTGATTTTATTGAAATAGCTGTGCGCGGTTAATCGATCCAACCAGCAAAACCACCGTCGCCGCGAAGCCGCTACCCTGCCGCATCGGGCCCAACCGGTCAGGCTGCGGTATCGATATGGCTGCAATTTTTCATGGTACCATGCAATGTTCTATTCAGGTGTATAACTGCGACAGATTGTCTCGCTCTTAGAATGCTGCTGGCAGCCGCCGAGGTTCCGTGGCATGCACTCGACCGCGCAACGCGCGCTGCATCCCGAAGTAATGAAGTCCCAAGTTTGAAGTCCGAAGTTCTGGCCCGCATGGGCTGGACGTGTTCGCGTTCGGAACGGCCACCGCCTTGGCGCCCCGGTGGTCCGATTAGGACAGGACTTCGCGTATGACCACCGCCGCTAATGCCGCCCGCAAGAGAGCGCGCGACGAACGCAACGCCGCAAATGCCGCGGCTTCCAGCATCAACCCCGCCGACATCAACGAACACACCCCGGCACTGATGCCCATCCCGGGTTACGGCCTCCTAACTTACGACGACACTGCCGTGCTTCTGCGCACGACCACGCAAGCAACCCTTTCCAATCAACGGGCCGACTTGGTCGTTGTTCTTCGAAATAATGATCAATGTCCTGTACGGTCTCATCGCTCGATTTCTAACGCTGCGCATGCTGGCGGCAGTGATTGGCGTAAGCCTGCTCTGGCTCGTCTATTGTGCGCAGTCTGCGATGACAGTCGGCTCGCTCGGCGTCTACTACGACCTCTTTTGGGGAGGTATCCCACGTACATCATTCTCGTTCTTTGTTGGGGTCGCAATCTTCAGACTGAGCACCCTTGGGAAAATTCCTACGATAAGAACTTCGCCTCTTGTGTTGGTCGCAACTATCCTGTTGCTCTTCGCCCCCAACTCAAGCGCAAATGCGAACAGCGCCTATTACGACCCAGCATGCGTCGTTGTCATCTTTCCGACCGTCATCGCGCTCGGGTACCAAAATGCTCCAACTGGCAATCTCGCGAAAATTGCAGCCATGAGTGGAGCACTTTCCTACCCGATATATCTTCTCCACTACCCATTTTACACTTGGTACGAGGCGCTTGGCTTCCTCCGACCGCGAACGTCAGTCGTGGCGGCCGCCATAGTCGTTCCCTTGCTGGCGCTCGCCGTGCTGAAGTTGTATGACGAGCCCGTGCGAGCATGGTTGACGAGAGCGCTGAGGGGGCGTGAACCGATGAGAGCGCAGCTCGCGGTCGCGCCGGATATCCAGTGAACACACATCAAGGACGCAAACTGCGACCGTGTACGGCGCCCCAGCGACGGCCTGCCTGAAGTGTTCGACGTTGGGAATGAGACAGGTTCCGTCAAATCTGTTCCGCGCTGTATCTCGGCGGGGTTTGCAAAACAGTCGGGAGGAAGAAGCATGCCGAGCGTGAAACGTAGAGTTGCGGACGGTTTGGGCCGGGTCTTAGGGGCCGATATTATTCCTTCCGGGCGGATCGATGAATGGATCGAAAAGCGCTTCATAGGGAACCTGCTGAACGCTTTGAACGTCGATTGCGTGTTCGATGTCGGCGCTAACAAGGGGCAGTTCGGCAAACTTCTGAGGGCGTGTGGGTTTCATGGGCCTATACTCTCTTTCGAACCTGGGCCGATTGCCTTTGGACAACTGCAGGACGTCGCCACGTCAGACGGCAATTGGCATGCCTTCAACGTGGCACTCGGCGAGGCAGAAGGCGTGTTGCCCCTTCATGTGATGAAGGTGGACGTCTTCTCGTCCTTCCGGATGCCCAAGCAGGATGAGGATCGAGCCTTTGGCGGCCAAAATCAGGTGGAGACCGTGGTCGAAGTCAAAGTTCAGCGTCTTGACAGTCTTTACGATGATCTGGTCTCGCGGTTCAGTTTTTCACGACCATTCCTGAAGATGGACACTCAGGGTTTCGACTTGGAGGTGATCCGGGGAGCGGGTCAGCGGCTTACGAATTTTGTGGGGCTTTCCAGCGAGATCGCCATTCGACGCCTTTATCAGGAAAGCCCAACCATGGCCCAGAGCATCCAGGCCATCACCGAAAGCGGGTTCGATTTCGTCAATCTGCTTCCCGTCCATCCTAACCGACTATTGAACCCGCTCGAACTGAATAGCTACGCCGTCCGACGCGATCTGATCAGCTAGGGCTTCATGCCCGTTATCGAAGGATCGGTCAGGCTGTCTTGAGGGGCACGACGTTATCGCCGCTGACCGGACGGTTCTCTCGCAGTCGGTCACATTCGTCGGCGAACCACTGCGACAGTTTGCGCCGCGCGCCATAGTAACCGGCATCGTTGTACGTGTCGCGCACCGCATCTTCGTCCATGTGGTTCAGCGCGGTCTCGATGACGTCGGCCCGTGCAGCGTGGGCTTCGTTTGCCAACGTCGAGAATGCGCTCCTGAAGCCGTGCCCAACGTGGTCACTGTTGCTGTAGCCCAGCCGCCGCAATGCCGAGTTCATGGCGCTTTCCGATAGCGTGCGATACCGTGAGCGCTTGACCGGCTGCCCGTCCTTCCCGACCGTGCGGCGGGGTTGCTGGCAGGGGAAGAGGAAGTCGGCGCCGGCAGCCAAGCGCTCAGCGGCTTCCGCCGTCCACCCGGTCAGTTGGCGAAGCTCCTGCAACAGCACGACCGCCTGACGGCTGAGATAGACGGTATGGCTCTTGCGCATTTTGATGACTGCCGCAGGCAGCGTAACGGTATCGGCATCAATCCATCCCCACCGCAGCCGCCGCAGTTCGCCCGGACGCAGGCCGGTCAGCGCAAGCAATTCGAGCGCAAGGCGCGTTTGTGTGGCGCCATGGTAGGCGCGCACATCGCGCAGTAACTTGCCGAACCGTCGCGCTGCGTCGCCTTCGCGGTCGCCGTCGCGCTTATCCGTGACGCTGGCGTGGTGCTGCACTGCTTTCGCGCCCTTGACTGTGATGGCCCCTCGCTTGGTACCTCCGAGTGGGTTGACGGCGCAGAGACCGCGCTGTGCGCCGAACGAGAAGACGCGCGATAGCGTTGCGAGGCACCGATGCGCCGTGTCACGCTGACCGCGGGCGCCGATGCGTTCCACTGCGTCGACTGCCTGTTGCGTCGTGATAGCGCTAACTCCTAGCTTGCCAAGCGGGGGGCGCACGAGGGACAGCAGCCACGCCAGCTTTTCGAGCGTTTCTGGGGATCGTTTGCGCTGGTCTTTCGGCGCGTCGAGCCCGCCGTTGAGGCTGCGCTGATTTTCGAGCCATTCGTCAGCCAGCGCATCGAAGATGTGCAGGTGCGCGAACTTGGCGGCATCGCGCTTTGACCGGCGATCAGCGGAAGGGTCTCTGCCCTCGCGCAGTATCGCCTTCTGACCGGCTGCCAGTTCGCGGGCCTTAGCGATGCCGATGGCGGGGTACGTGCCGAGCCCTAACGACTTCCGCCTGCCACCGAAGCGATATTCGAAAACCCATCTCGTGGCCGCGTGGTCTTCGCTCGTACGCTCAATCAAGAACATCAACCCATCACCGAAGCCCTTCTTTTGCAGCCCGCGGTCATCCGCGAAGTCGCGCACGAGCTTGCGCAGCTCCTTATCCGTTAGCGGTTTCGCACGCTTGCCCATGACCGGTGTCCCCCATGGCGGTGGTTGGCGCCGCCCAAATCAGCGACCACCGTCATTCCTACCGGTGGTTCCAGCTCACTGCCAAGGGTGTTTTGGGTCGCCGTTGGGCCACCGTTTGCGCACAGTTGCGCTAACGCGCTGTTTGGTAATGGGAATGATGCGAGCTAAAGGGGTGTGAACTGTGAGCCGGGGCAGGCCAGATAATGCTATGGTGCCGGCTGAGGGGATTGAACCCCCGACCTTCGGTTTACAAAACCGCTTGCCTGTAAACAGGATATCGCCAGAAGGGAGGTGAAACGCAAAATTTGTTGACAGTATAATAGGTTATGGCGGCATCGAAAATCGACCGCTTGTGGGGCGGGCCTTGGGTCTCCATATTGGTGTATCCCCATGTATCCCCGAAGACCACGGAAATGGCAAACAAGCGATACGCGCTAACCAAGGATTTGCTGAGCGAGGCCGGCGCGAAACGCGACGCGGACGTCGAGTGTCAGTTCGCCATCGATAATCCCCGAGGCCTCAGCATCCGCGTCAGGGGCGGAGAAGTCGCTTACTACGTCCAGGCCCGCACGCGCGTCCGAGGTCAAAAATCCACGGTCGTAAAGCGGCGGCTTGGCGCGGTGGGAGACTTCACGTTCGCTCAGGTGAAGAAGATCGCAACCGAAGCAATATTCGCGATCAAAAACGGGCGCGATCCGGACGCGGTCATCGAAACCAGGTTGATGGGCGGCGACGAAAAGTCAGTCGCTGTCGCCGTTGACCGCGCTGAAGCCTTGAAGGGCGAACTGTGGACGTTCGAGACGCTGATCACTCAGTACGCGCAGCGAACAAAAAGCTCGAAAGACGGTGGCCGCAACGAAGCAACCAAGCTGCGCCTTGCGCCTTCGTCCGTTACCGAGCTTGAGACGCGATTGCGAGACCGGCCGGAAAATGCCGAGCTCAAGAAGCGCTTCGTAAAGGAGCTTCGCCTCGAAGATCTTGAGGAGGTTCGCGACCTCATTGATGCCAGCGGTTCAGGTCCATCAGCTGGGGCAAAATATGTCGATCTCGCAAAGCGGGTCCTGCGCTGGGGACTGAAGCAAAAGCGGCGCTTCACCGGTCTCGAGCCGACCGCGACCTGGTGGGAGGCGTTGTCCCACGAGTACGAAATGGAGGATCGCTCGGGGCGCTATCTGACCCCGGCGCAGATCGGGATGCTGATTGCGCTTTTGGAGGCCGTCAGGCCTTTGGGAGGCAATAACAACGACGCGGTCCTGGGTGCTCTGCAGGTTTCATGGATGATCCCCCAGCGGAGTTCCGCGCTGGTGAACATGCTCGCCTTGGGCTCCGATCGCTGGGTACCTGATCCCGCGCCGGAACGTGTTGGTTGGCGCGTCTATACATGGAAACCCGAAGAGGTGAAAAACAAGCGCGAAATCAAACTGAGCGTTCCTCCTATTGCGATCGAAATCCTCGAAAGAGTGGCGCGATACTCTAAGCAACAGCTGGGCGCGGTCTCGACCTGGGCGTTTCCGCAGGATCGCAACAAGTATGTTGTGCGTGCTCTCGCTGCCAAACAACGTAACGATCATGGCGTGCCGGCCCACCTCGACAAGGCGATTACCCCTTCCTCCCTCAATCACGCGCTCGACGCCCTGGCGGGACGCAAACCGGGATGGCCGGATCTGCTTACTATCGTCGGGCTACCCAACAGGATTGGCCCTCATGACGAGCGTCGGTCCGTTACGAGCTTCTTTGAGAATTTCGGCGAAGGTGCATATGCATCCGCCCTCCTGGACCATCGCGTGAGCGGCGCCGACAAGATGTCGCGCGAGGTTGCTGCCATTACCCAGACCGTCTACAGCGCCGCCGACCGCGTGGTGTTTAAGGCCGAAGGCATGCTCATTTGGATGGAAGCGGTGTTGCCGGCCTACGAAGCTGCAAAGAAGGACCCGCGTTTGGCGAAGGCAGTTGAAATGCGAAAAGCTGCCTTGGCGAATGGGTTGCCGGAGAAGACGAGAGGGAGATCCAAGGCACGCTCGGCAGGGGCGGTTGCCTCGGGTTAGGCCTCGAAGGTCATAATGCCAGGGCAGACAAGTCCCAGCACCGAGGTCTCTCAATTGGATGTTTGGCCGGTCACACCCAGCGGTGATGCAGCCAAAATCAACGACGAAGACCTGGCGCTTAAGCTGCCTTACAATCCTGTCAGTTTTTGGTCGGTCAAAAGGCTACGAAAAAAGAGCGCGGATAGAACTGCGGTCGATCAACCTAGAAAACTTTTTGTAGTTCTGATGATCCCTTTGCCATCGTCCGGCGACGACGGTGACAGGAACAAGCGCCCGGGCCGATATCGTCGTGATGTCATCGAAGCTTGAATTTGGGCTCCAGACGACCTGCTCGAGGATAGAAGAAGGGATCAGAGACTCTTGGGCAAGTGTATCGGCTTCCTGTTCTCGAACGTCATCACTGACGATCTCCATGTCGTCCACGAAGGCCGTATGTCCGTCGACTAGGACTTCGTAATGGAGGCAGATATGAGAGAGCTCATGCAGGAGGGTGAACCAAAAATTATCTGCCCGATCATAACGGAGCGTAAGACCAACGACGGGCGTATTCGAAGATGTAACCATCGCCGCGCCATCTAGGAATGTCCCAGGCAGCGGCGGCATCACGATTACGGCGATGCCCAGATGCGAAAGGTTGTCGAGTAAGCGCTTTATTCCATCTATCTTGGAACTGAGCTTTGCAAGTTTTCGTAAGCGCGCTTGGTCGAATTGAGCTCGGTCGAACTTGTTGGGGAGCTTCAAAGCTTCCGCGCGCCGCAAGACAGCGGCCTGCCAAAGCAAGAGCGCGCCTTGATCTGTCTTTGAGGCTGCTCGTTGCGTGCGGGTCTTTCGAAGCAGGGCCGAAGGTGCCGCTTTCTGAAGGGATGCTGGGATGAAGTGTGATATTGCGTCTCTGTCGAGCGAGAAGCCAAGCGTATTTAAATGCCGGATCGCATTGCCGGAGATCCCCTCAACGCTTTCAGTTTTTCTCGGCCGTGCGACCAGTGAGGCGTACGGAATTCCTAGGCCCTCGTGAAGCGAACGGATCATATCGATCGACAAGCTTCGTTTGCCAGTGAGGACTTCGGATACCCTGGCTCTTGATCCGATAAACGGTTCCAACTGACGAGGCGTGAGCCCTTTCTCCTCCATTCGAAATTTGATCGCGGCGATTGGATCGGGCGCGTCAACCCGCGCGAACTTTTCTTCATACTGCTCGATCAGTGTCGTCAGAACCTCGATCTCGTCGTCGAACTCCCCGGAGTTCTTGGACATTAAAGTGGCGAGGCGAGCCTTGGTCGCTGACAAATCGAGAGCGTTGCGGATCGGCTTTATGGTCACGGTGCTTTGTTCCAAGGGGACGTTTGAGTGCCGTGCCAAGCCGCAGATGGATCAATGGCCAACAGCATGACGACGCCGATGCGAAAATCGATCAGGGTGCGGATGCGAAGCGTCGAAGGGAGCAGGTAAAAGACCACCCACGGCAACGCGGAAACATCGACGTTTTGAAAATCCGCGGCGAGCGCCGTCGCCGACCACCATTGCCCCGATTTCATCTCAGCAACCCATGCTTTGATGGTATTATCGTAAGCAGGCGAGCTGGCGAGAAAAGTTGCCACCTCGGTTTGTCCCACGAATCTCATAACAAATCTCCAAGCTCCCATTTTGGGAGCTTTTTTGTTGACGGCAAGGGAAAAGTAGTTCACGCTCCCAATTCGGGAGCGTTTATGTTTTGGTGGAGTACAACCTGAAAGTTTAATGGAGACTATGATGCGTCGCATTACGATACTTGGCCGGAACCTGAAGGATAAGGAGATCGAGCAGATCAAGCGTCTCGCCCGGGATGCGGGTATGACCGACGATGAGGTGGAGCTGGTTGATGCGGTCGGTGAGCCCGATCCCGACTGCGAAGATGAAATCGTGCTGATCCTCGCCTCGTCGGAAACCTGCGCCGATCCGGCTCTTGAGGCAGACCTTGCAACCACGCAGCAGGGTGGCCGACGCGCGATTTGCGTTTGGCCCGAAGATGCGGCGGCCGATTCCCAACCGCCGGACGCCATGAACAAATACGCCTACTCGATCATTCGCTTCGATACCGAACAACTTCGTGTCGTTGCGACAGAAGACGACCAGCACCGCTTCGAAGCCCCAGATGGTCAGCCGCTGCCCAAGCCCGACACGGAGCGCAACCTGTGCGTCGACGAAAAAATGAAGGCGTCATGACACTCTTCTCCTACGTCATCGAGCATGATCTCGGCTTTGCGCCGAATCCCTTTCACGGCGTCTGCACCCTTGCGTGCTGCAAGCCGCAGATCCGCAAGATCGCCAAGGTGGGTGATTACATCCTCGGCACGGGCGCTGCCGACCCGAAGCTGACCGGCCATCTCACCTACTGGATGCGGGTCGACGAGGTGATTGGCTTTGACGATTATTGGAAAGACAGCCGCTTCCGCCGCAAGAAGCCGGTGATGGCTGGCACGACCTATCTGCGCTACGGCGACAACATCTATCACCGGGATGGGGGCAAGGAGTTCCTGCAGGAGGACTCATTTCACAGTCTTGAAGACGGAAGCCTTTCGTTTGGCGATCTCCATCGCGATACCGGAACCACCGATCGGGTGCTGATCAGTCGCGAATTTGCCTATTGGGGCCGCCTCGGCATCAAGATCCCCGATCATCTCAAATTCGTGATCAAGAAGGGGCCGGGCCATCGCTGCATCTTCACCGATGAGCAGATCGCCCAAGTGATGGCTTGGCTGCAAACATTGCCGCAGCGTGGCTACGTTGGCGAGCCTGCCCATTGGCAATTTATCGGTGTGAAAAAGCCTCGCGCGAAAAAAGCCACTACTGCGAAAGCAGTAAGCGCATGAGGCCGGTCGATTACGCTGCCTTCGTCGAGAAGACCAAACAGTTCGCCAGCAAGCCCGCCGATGAACAGCGATCAATTGCGCTCTACGGGTTGGTGAGCGAGATCGGTTCGCTGGTCGCAGCAGTAAAAAAGAAGATCTTGTCCGAGGGAGGCGAGGGGCCGCATTGGGACCATCCCAACGACGAGATCAAGGAGGAGCTGGGCGACTCGCTCTGGTATTGTTACTCGGCCGCGCACGTGATGAACGGTGGCTATGTCGACATTCTTGCCGACAACATCATGACGATGCGCACAGAGATTAGCGGCAGCGATGACCGCGCTCATATGATCGAGGAATCGCTTGATCCTGATAAGCGCAAGGCCTTCCTTGAAGGCGCTGCCTCTTTTCCCACGGATGGCTACACATTCGATGACTATCAGCGGCTTGCTCACAAGACCGCGCGCACGGACGGTCGTGTCTTGCTTGAAGTGTGCCTCGCGCTCCTCTGGCAGCACGGCGCTGAACTCCTGCGCGCTCTCCTGCCTGCCACCGAAGTTGCGCTGCATACGCACGTCGCGAACAGGCGCGCCACCGTTATCCTCGGTGGCATCGCGTGGCACCTATCGGCGATCGCAAGCCTCTATCACCTTTCGCTCGATGAGGTTATCTCATCGAATTGCCAAAAGGTGCAGTTTCGCTCGGTACGAGGCGAGCCAACTCCGCTGCATGATGCGGACCGCGATGCGAAGGAGCAGTTTCCTCGCCAGTTCGATGTCGCCTTTGTGCGCATCGGACCGCACAAATCCCGAATGTATTTTGAGGGTAGGCCGCTCGGAGACGATCTGACGGATAATTATTACGAGGATGACGGATACCGCTTTCACGACGCTATCCATCTCGCGTTCATCGGGCATCTCGGTTGGTCGCCGGTCGTGCGTGGCCTGATGAAGCGAAAGCGCAAAAGCCGCGATGACCGCGTTGATGAAGTGGAAGACGGCGGCCGCGCCAAAGTTGTCGAGGAGCTTGTGATTAAGGCCATTCACACAGAAGGCGATCGCCAGGCCAAAGCAGCCGGCCGTTGCGTCGTAGGCACGCCGACACGTCTATTTCCTGAGCGTACACTCATCAATTTCAAGCTGTTGAAGACGCTCCGCGCCTATGTCGATGGACTTGAGGTCGCCAACAATACGTTTTGGGAATGGGAGGATGCGATCTTCGAAGGCTGCGATATGTTCTTCCAGCTCTCGAACGAAAAGCAGGGCACAGTGCACATTGATCTTGATCGCCGTAGCCTTTCTTTTTCTCCGACCGTCTGTCCGGGGGTTCAAGGCATCAGCGTCGGTCTTGGCATGGGCTCGGCGGAAACGAACAACGAAGAAATCGACCCGGCTCTCGGTCCCGCGGAACGGACGTGGGCGCTGCAGGGTAATCGGTGCGCTGAAACCGGAGCCGCCAAGCGTGCTATCCTTGATGCGCTCGGATTCGACCCGAACTCCGCCGAATTTTGGCCCGAAATCGAGGTGCGGCTCGGGATAGGTAACATCGCCTATATCAAAGCAGCCAAATCCGTCCAGCAACGCGCGTGGAAGCTGAAAGCCCTTGATTACAAAATCGCCTTCAGTCGGGAGGCAAACAGGATCACCTGTACCGCAACAGCCATTGCCGATATACACGACATGACCGTGTGATATGTCCTATCGAGCAGCGATCTTCCATTTCGGCGGATAAAACGGCTCGGGCAGGGGGCCCGTGGGTTCGTATTTCTGCTTGATGCGTGTCCTGCCCGCCACGCCCGTGTAGTCGGGGAACGCCACGCGCGCATATTTTGAAATCTCGCAAAAAAGGTTTTGACAGTCGATAAGCTGGAGGCGGCGGCCCCAAAGGTTCGGAAAATCGATGTCGAGCTTCTCAAAATGCTCTTCTTGATGATCGAACATGTATTTGATGACATCTGAGGATTTTACCGCTTCTGCCCCGATGAAGCATTTCGAGATCCCATCCAGCGCACCCGGCCCCGCCATGACGAACTCGTCCTCCTCGAAATTCGTCAGCTCGCTGTAGTTAAAATCCGTAACGTATTGATAGGCGAGAAAAGGTCCCATGAAGGGCACCGTCCGCAAAAGCGTAAACGCGTCCGTCATCGTTTTGCAGTCGGACAGCTTCTCCGGATACTGTTCGGCAAAAAGATGTTCGATCATCCGAAGGTGATTGCGATGCTTGAGCTTGTATCCGAAGACGCTGCCGCCCGATGGCATGATATACGCGGCCGAATAGATTGTTTTGCCTGCGGCCATCCGGCTCGTCAAAAGCTTGTCGTAGCGCGCAAAGTCAAACTCTTCCCAGGTGATCTTACCGATGGCCCCCTCTAGAAGCTGCCACGTCTCGATCTTGTTAAAAAGTTTGAAGAGGATCGTGCGAAAGAAGATGTTCCGCGCGTCGGACGGCAGGTCCGGTCGGTAGATGACGTTGCGAAGGAGGTATTGGCTCACGCGATCAGAGGCGCGATAAGCGTTTGTGAACTTGAACAGCCTCAGGACCGGATCGCTCGTAAGCGCACCGGACACTCCCTCGAGGCGGCGGAAAAAGATCCGCTGCCTTTCGGCCGCGAACCCCCAATAGGCGTCAAAAACCGGCGTCGTCCGCAACTGACGATTGCCGATCTCGACGACGATACCGCGGTGGCGGTTCGCTGCCGGCGGATCAAGTGGCAAGTGTGGGGCGAGGTCAGTTGGCATTATGTCTCGAATCTGTTCTCTCTAGCTCTCCTGTTTTGCATACGCATGCTCGAACTGCCAGAGCCTCGGCGCCTGTTACGTGGTGAACTCAAAATGAGATGGTCGCGCAACTTGTCAGTTTGCTAGACCGCGGAGCTACGCCTACTCCGCCGCTTCCCCCTTCGCCTCGATCATCAGCACGTCCAAGCTCTCGATCTCCTGCATCGCCCGGCCGGCGATGCCCTGCAGATCGCCGTAGAGGCCGGCCGTCGAGTCCAGCACGCCGCGGAGCTGCTCCTCGCGCTTAGCCCACAGGCGGGTCATCATCTTGCGCTCGCGGTCAAGATCCTGGTGCATGTCGGTGAAGCGCTCGACGATGGCGTCGATGCGCTGACGGAAGCGGGGCCCCGTCAGGTAGGCGTAGACCAACTCCATTTTGGTCTGCTGACCTTCCTGAGCGGTGCGGCTGGCCGCGACGTCGATCAGCCATTGGCGCAGCACGGTGGAGAGAGGAACCGAGAAGCGGGGTGCTGCCACCCAAACGTTGTCGATGACGTCGAAGGTTTCGAGGCCCTTCGGGAGGGCGCTGGAGACGATCAACGAAATTTCGGCCTTCGCGGCACGCTGGTCGTTCCTGACCTTGGCGAGCCAATCGTGGCTCCAGTTCTTGGTGCGCTTGGATTCCCACAGGATGGTGCCGCACACCTGGCCGCCGGGGCCAAGTACGCGATGCAGCAGGTCGCCACCGTTGTGGCCGGTGAGGACGGGCTCGATGAGGTCGCCGGGGAAGTTCGCGCGCAGTAGGGCCTCGAGTTCGAGTTCCGAAGTCTCGCCTTGCAGCTGCTGGGATCCTTGCTCGGCCTTACGCTTCAGATCCTCGATCTGACGCTGCATGCCTGCGATCTGCGCCTCCTTCTCGGCGACCCTGGCCCTGAGAGCGTCTTCCGCCTCCAACCTGGCCTTGTCGCGCACGCCGGCGAGGCCGTCCTGGATCCGCTTTTCGACGGTGAGATCAAGCTCCCGCTTGGCGTCGTCCAGCTCGCGCTCCTTGCGCAACACATCCGCCTGGGCCTTCTGCGCCACGGCCAGCTTCTCGGTGTTCGTCGCCAGCAATTGCTGCATGTCCGTCAGCTGCCGGTCGCGCGCGGTGATTTCGTCGGCCAGGGCAAGTCGCGCCTTCCTGGCCTCGGCCTCCGTGATGGAGGAGCGCTCCGCCTTCAGTTTCGCCGCCACTTGCTCGTCGATGGTCTCGCGCGCCTTGCTGAGCTCGCCCTGCGCCTCGCGCAGCTGAGCCTCACGGCGGCCGAAGTCCGCTTCCTTGGCCGCCAGCTGCTGCTCGAAACGGCGGCGGGCGTCGGCGACCAGAGGTTCGGCGAGCGCGTCCGTCACCGGGATCTGCGTCTTGCAGTTCGGACAGACGATTTGCGGGTTGGTCACGGCATCGATCCTTTCGCGGCTGCCCGCATTGGTAGCGCCGGTCCGGGGCGTGCTTAAGCCTTGACCAGGGGTTGTCCCCGGCATTTGCGCCTTCGGGGGCCGCGGGAACGGGCGTGCCAGCGGCACGGCATACGATTTGGTCGGGTCCTTGTTGTCGGTCATGGCAAGTCGCTCATTCTTTGAAACCGGTGGCGCGGCCTTACGTCCCGACGTCGAGGACGAGGGCACCATCGAACGCGGGATTCTCGTTGCCGTAGCCGTGCGGATTGCAGACGATCCGCGTTTTTCCCACACGGTAATCGGAGGAATTGTGAACGTGCCCGTGAATCCAGAGAGCAGGCTGATGCTTTTCGATCGATGCCGACCTGTCCGAAACGAATCCCGCCGTCAGCAGGTCACCCGCGTAAATCGGGCTGACTGAGTTCCAATGTACGCCGTGGTGGCTGACCACAACGCAGCGATCGGCCTCTGAACTTGCGAGTGCCTGATCAATATACCTGGCCGACTGATGGTGCATGATCGCGGCCTCACGTGGCCGGAATCGCTGCCACGGCTGCTTCTGCCATCCGATCAAGCGGTGGTCGTTCATGCCGGAAGCGCAGGCGTTCATCGCCGCAGTCTTCTTAGCTTCGCCGAACGCCTCGTAGTTCGTCCAAAGCGTGGCGCCGATGAACTGGATGCCCTTGTCTCCTCCGATCTTGACCGTGGCGTTCTCCAGCACGTGGATGTTGAACGCGGCTGCATGAGCATGCGCGAGAGCGAGTTCGTTGGGGATGAAACGGCGGTAGTATTCGTGGTTTCCGAGCGTCATCACGATCGGGATCTCGATCGGCACGATGCGCCGCAGATGCTCGAACGCCTTGACGGCGCCCTCGCAGGTGTCGCCGGCCACCACCACGACTTCGACGCCCGTGGCGATCGAGATCGGCTTGATGGGGTGCACGTCGATATGAAGGTCCGAGAACACCTGAAGCTTCATGCGCTATGGTCCCCGTTGTGGCGCTGCTGGAACGCGATCAGAAGGACGTCTTCCGCCAGGTCAAACCTGCGGGGATCGTCCGAATGCCGGCGGCCGTATCTGAACCAGGACCCGGCGAGCTCGATCGCGAGCCCGTGGCCGAGATCGGAGAGACCTACGATCTGCGACATGACCAGCGCGGCCGTCGCATCCTGATTGAGCGCGGTGTACAGGAGCCAGGACATGGTGACGTCGACCGGCAACGTGACCTCCGTGACCGGCATCAGGCCCAACGCGGCGCCGACGGCAGCGGCTGCATCGCCACGAAGAGCGGCGGCGGGTCATCCCCGCCGCGGAGGACGCGGACATCCCTGAGCGTCGCGCGCAACAGCGAGCGCTCGGCATCGTGAAACGAGTCCGGCGGCAACTGGCGCCACCACGCCAGGGGTGACGTCTGGTCCGGCTCATACGGCCAAGGAGCGGACCGCGTAAGCCCCCAACCCGGATTGAGCGGCAACGTCAGGCCAGCTTGCCCAGCGACAGCCAAACGGGGGCCTCGCGGATAGCAACCAATCCGCTCCTGCGTGTTGTCGGCCTTCGCTTCATCCATCGTTGAACTCCTACGCCGTGATTACGAGTTAGGCGCTGATTAGCGCGCGAGGCCGGACTGCCACTGGTCGGGACCGCGCGGCCGGGCCTGCAGAACGTCGGCAATCCGAACGGTTGCCTCCGGCGTTGCGCGCGCCCTCTGTTCGGTGGCGACCTTCGTCTGCACCACGGTCAGCTTGCAAATGATCGGTTCGAGGATCTGGAGCAGACCCGCGTGCACCTCGTCGCGGAGGGCCGTCGTCATGTTGTCGATCTTGTCGGCGATGGGAACGCCAAAATGACGATCGAGCTCGCCGCCGCTGATCTTGATGTTACGGGGGAAGCCGGAGGAGCCGTAGTAGTCGATCACCGCGGAATCGACATGGTCGATGTCGTGTCCGAGCTTCTTGAGGTGGGACTGAAGGACTAGGCGCGCCGCACGCAGGTCGTTCTCGATCGGCTTGCGCGTCTTCCAGGTCGTTTCGCCATTCCCGCGTTTCACGTCGTAGACGCCGGCCCAGCGCTTGGTTTCGTCGATGACGATGATGTCCACCATCACGGACCGCTCCACACGGGAGTCCGATTTGAGCTTGATGCTGGAGAGATCCTTCTCGGAGTTTTCCGACGCCAGCAAATCGAGAGCGGCAGCGGTGATCGGGATGGGGCTTTCCGTCAACACTTCGAACCGGCCGCTGGAGGCCAAGATGTCGGCCAGCACTCGCTGAATCAGGAGGCCATGGCGTTGTACGACCAGTCCGAAGAAGGAGAATGCGCGGGAGAACTCGGCGCCGATGATCGGATCGATCGAGGAGGTCGCATCGAGCGCGCTGGCCACGACCTGCTTCGCTGCGCGCGAGATGGCTTCGTCGGTGGTCAACAGACCAAGGGTGGGATCAATCGGCATGTTCAGTCTCTCCTTCGGGACGCGACACCTCGTATCGATTTATACGGTATAGCGTATAGAAGTGAGAATGTCAATAGGCCGGTGAGGCGGTGCTAGATTTCGGATGACGGTCGCTTCGAGGAGAAGGTTTGGGCCGCTATTGATTGGGGTCGAAGAGATCGGTCAAGCGCACCTTCAGAGCGTCTGCGATCTTCGTCAGCGACTCCAACCTTGGATTCGCTTCGCCTCGTTCGATCTCGCTTATCAAAGCTTGGCGAAGATCGGCAGCTTCAGCAAGCTCTTCTTGTGACAGCTCCGCCAATTGTCGCAGCCGTCGCACGTTCTCACCCAACATCCGCGCATTGCGGGCCAGGGTAACGGGAGCCTTTTTGCCGGGTCGACCCATCGGGGACCAGTTATCTGATTACGGGAGCTCGACTCTTGTCTGTGATTCTCGTGCCGTCGTCCAATTGAGACACTGGAGAAGGCGAGGTCAGACCACAGGCACTCGTGGGTGCCGCTCGTCCGCACCATCTGACCTTGAACGTGCCGGGATAAGCGCCGCCGTCGATGAGGATGTTTTGGCCCGTGATGTAGCCCGCCTGCGCGGAACATAGAAAAGCGCAGGCTGCTCCGAACTCGTCGGGATGACCAAACCGTTTGGTGGGATTGGCGGTCCTGACGTCTTCCGTGACCTCTGCGACGCCACGGGACGTATTCTTGGCGAGCGCCGCGAGATTTGATTTGAGCCGGTCCGTATCGAATGTCCCGGGGAGCAGATTGTTGATGGTAACATTGTGCTCGGCGACCGAGCGAGCAAGTCCAGCGATGAAGCCGGTGAGCCCGGTGCGTGCGCCGTTAGATAATGCGAGCATGGCGACAGGCGCCTTCACGGCGTGCGAGGTGACGTTGACGATGCGGCCGAATTTGCGCTCGATCATGCCATCCAGGGTCGCCTTGATCAGGGCTATGGGCGCCAGCATGTTGCCGTCAAGCGCCTTGATCCAATCTTCGCGCTCGAACTTGCGGAAGTCGCCGGGAGGAGGGCCGCCGGCGTTGTTGACCAGGATGTCCGGCGCTGGACATGCCGACAAAAGGGCGTCACGTCCTTCCTTCGTCGTCACGTCGGCAACGACTGGGGTTGGCCGATTACCCGTGAGCTTTCCGATTTCGCCTGCGGTCGCGTCAAGCACCTCTCGTCGCCGCGCCGCGATGAAGAGATCGACCCCCTCACGGGCAAGTGCGATGGCGCTCGCCCGGCCAAGCCCCTGACTTGCCGCGCATACGACGGCCTTCCGGCCCTTCAATCCCAAATCCATGCTCTCCTCGCCGAATCTTGTTTCCCGTCGCTGTCTGCAGCGCAGATTCGCTTTCTATTTGTTTGGCAGTGTCATCCCGGCGGGCTTTGCGCCCCACATGCAGAAGCTGGTCGGCTCGAAACCGAACTGCCGCGGCCGGTGGGTTGCTTCGTCTTCGATCTCATCGACGCCGACGGAATATTCGAAGATCATGCCGTCCGGGCCCTTGAAGTAGAGGAAGCGGGCGCCAGAGGTCGGATGCCGGCCGGGGCCGAACACGATGGGCACGCGCTTATCGTTGAGGAAGTAGTACGACCGCAACACGTCGTCGCTGCTCTCCACTTGGTGGTTGATGTGCTGGATTCCGGCGCTCGGCGCCCGGACCAGCGCGATGGTGTGGTGGATGGCGTTGACGCGCATCAGCGGGATGTCGCCGATGCGGTCGCTGACGCGCGCGTTGCAGACCTGCGTCCAGAACCGCTCGTCGCGGGCCGGATCGGTGGAGTTCAATCCGATATGGCTGAAGCCGGTAATGCCGGCATCGCGGCTGGCGAAATAGCGCCGTCCACTGCGCTCGGGGCGCACCACGAGCTCGATGTGGTTTCCAGTCGGGTCACGAAAGCCGATGAAGGCTTTGACCTTGCGTTGCTCGGCTTCCGCGGCGGTTCCGGCATGAACGGGATGGCCGAGCGATTCCAGCGTGGATGCGGCATCCTGCAGGCTCGCATCGTCGTCGACCTCGAAGCCGACGGTCTGGCTGCGCGCATCGCCTTCCGAATAGCACAGTGTGTGCGCCCGATCGTCGGAGCGCAAATAAAGCTCCTTCTTGCCGCGCTCCGCGATCTGCAAGCCGAGGCAGGCTGTCGCGAAGGTCTCGGCGGATTCGAGGTCGGGCGAGCCGAGGCGGACGTAGCTGACATCCTTGAGCTGGATCATGCTGCTTCTCTCTGTTGTTCAGACCGACGCACTCAATTCCGGCACGCCCTCGCTTTCGCTGCCCCAGCCACACAGCGATGTCGCCGTCAGCGGAAACTGACGGGTCAGCCGCGGCTTGTCGCCGTATTCCGCCATGCCGTTGACATAGGAAAAGATCAGGCCATCCGGCCCTGCGACGTGAAGAAAGATCTGGTGCGAAGCGGCCTCACGGCCCGGGCCTTGCACGATCTTGATCTGGCTCTCCTGCATGAAGTAGCTGTTCTGCATGATCTGATCGAGCCCCTCGACCTCGAACGCAGAATAAAGAAGCCCGTTGCGCTTCGAAGGGTACAGCGCGATGCGGTGATGCATTCCGTCGATCCTGAGGTAAGCGATGTCGCCGACCCAGTCGCTGACCTCGGCCCCGAGCGCCTTCCAGAACGCGAGGTCGCGAACGTGGTCCGTCGTGCGCAGTCCGATGCTGTGGAACTGCACGATGCCGGCGTCGCGCGTCGGAAAATAGCGCCGGCCGCTGCGGGAGGGGCGCACGACGAGATCGATCCGGTTGCCCGATGCGTCCTCGGCCAGCAGCGCCGATTGAACATAGCGTTGCTGGCATTCGGATGGTTCGGCGCGCTTCACCGCAAAACCGAGATCGGCGAGGCGCTCATTGATGATATCGAGCGCCTTGTCGTCCCATGCCTCGATCCCGACGCTTGCCGCTTCACTTGAATCGCTGGCGAGGCTGACGGTGCGATAGCGGTCGTCCGACCGGAACGCGATCTCGCCGTTCTGATCGGCAACGTGCTGTAGGCCAAAAATCTCCGAGACGAAACGGGCGCTGGCGTTCAGCTCACTGACGGCGAGGCGGACGTAGCAGACGGAGGTGATGAGGGGTGTGGCGTGGCCGTTCTTCATCGCGACCGCGCCTTTGCGGGTTGGGCTTCGAGGAACACCTTGATCATGCGCCGCCACACCGAAAACAGCTCGTCGAACCATTGCGGGTCATTGTCCCAGAGCGTGCGCAGCGACATGCCACGGACGAGGCTAAGCGTCAGGGCAACGATGTCCGCTGCCAGTGAGGCCGGAACTCCGCTGGCGGTGAGGGCTTCCGTCCAGGCTGTCTCGACAGGGCGGCGGGCCTTTCGGGATATTTCCAGGATCTGCTTGCGAACGGCGTCATCCGTAGAGGTGGACAGAACGATGTCGATCGCCACCATGAAGTGTTCGCTGAAGAAGAACTCGCGCGCGTCGTCGATCACAGCCTCGATGAGATCGCGCGGGCGGTTGACGGCTGCGGCGCGCCGGCGGCTCATGATCTGCGCCTGCTCGAACACGTACTCGAGCGTGGCGACGACGAGCGAGTCCTTGGTCGGGAAATGATGCAGCTGCGCTCCGCGGGACATGCCGGCTTCCGCGGCGACATCAGCCGTTCGGAACCTGGCATAGCCCCGCTTGCGAATGAGATTGGCGGCGGCCTTCAGGATCTGCGTGCGCGTGGCCTCGGTGCGCTCCGCCTGTGTGCGTCGCCGCGTTCCGCCGAGCGGTCGGCGCGCAGACTTACGCGGCAGGGTGAGGGGGCGTGTTGCCATATCAAACCTCGATCTGGACTTGTCCGTCGACGATCGTCACCGGATAGGTCTTTAGCGGAATCTCACAAGGCATACCGGTCGGCTCGCCGGTGGTCACGTCGAAGGTCCCGAAATGGAAGGTGCATTCCACGATTTTCCCGTTCAGAAGTCCTTCGAGTGACAACGAGGCTTCGCCATGCGTGCACATGTCGGCCGTCGCATAGATCGCGCCCTCAACCCGATAGAGGGCCACGTTCGAGCCGTCGGGCAGGGGGGCTTGCTTGATTTCGCCTTCGGCGATGTCGTCGACCGCGCATAGAATGATTGCTTGAGCCATGCCGTGAACCTAAAGCATCGTGCTGCCGCCGTTGACGCTGATGACCTGGCCGGTCACGAACGATGCTTCGGCGGACGCAAGATATGAGACCATGGATGCGACTTCCTCCATCTCCGCCGGGCGGCCCATGGGGATGACGCTGACGAATTTCGCGGCAAGCTTCGGATCGCTCTGGGTGATGGCGATCATCTGAGGTGTGTTGACGGCGCAGGGCGCGACAGTGTTGACGGTGATGCCGTCCTTGGCGAATTCGCGGGCCATGCCGGTTGTAAGGCCATGCACGCCGCCCTTGGCCGCGTTGTAGGCGGCATGATCCCAAAGACCGTTGCGCACGGAATCGGCGCCGAGATTGACGATGCGGCCGTAGCGCTGGGCGCGCATTTTCGGAACCGCATACCAGGAGCACCACAGCACGGTCCATAGATTGCGATCGATTGTGGTCTTGAGCGTCTCGGGCGAGTGCTCGGCAAAAGGCTTGATGATGCCGCCGCCTGCGTTGTTGACGAGGATATCGAGCCGCCCGAACGCCTCGGTCGCAAGGTTGATGGTCTTCTCAGCCGTGCCTTGCTCGGACAGATCACCGGCATGGCTCGTGACCTCGGCACCGAATTCCTTTGTCAGGTGATGAGATGCCTGTTTTAGGCCGGCTTCATCGACGTCGGCAATAACAAGTCTGGCTCCGTCGCGCGCAAGCCGTTCGGCGATCGCAAGACCGATGCCCTTGGCCGCCCCCGTCACGATGGCAACATTGTTGCGAAGTTTCTTGTCCATTGATCCGGGTTCTCTAGAGAATAATACTGACGCGGCCTTGCGTGCGCAGGCCCTCGCTGTCGAGAAGACAGCGTTTTTCCCGGATCTTCAGACGGCCGTTCTCGACCACGATTCGATAGCGGTTGCTGCCGAAATAAGTGTCGGTGATGCAGTCCTTGGTTCGGTAGGTGATGAAGGACGAGCCGACCTCGATCTCGGCCTCGCTGCGATTGCGGATGCGAACATTGCTCACGAGGTGGCGGGTGCGGGAGTGCGGAAACTCGGCATGCGCCGTTCGCTTCATCAGGCGCTTGACGCGCTCCGAGAGGCGAAAGCGGTCATCGGCTACGTAGAATAGGGTCTTGTCGGGCGTTGAGTCCGGGGCAACGTCGGTCGAGGGGACGTAGTAGATGGCGTCCTCGGTGAAGAGCTCGAGCCATTCGGGCAGTCGCCACTCATCGAGCAGGTCTGCTTCGGCAAACAGAAAATCTTCGATGTCGGCACGGGAGATGTCTTGCATATCCTGCCCTCCCGTTAGAGTGACGTCTGGAACACGTGCTTGTTCCAGTTCGACCAGAACGCGCGCATCTGAAGCTCGTCGTCGTAGGCGGGAACGGGCTTGCCCATGCCCTTGGAGATGTCGTTCCACTGAGCTTCCGCCGAGTTGCGGAAGCCGCGCTGGCATTGCTCCAGGGCTTCGACGTCGTCGGGCGTGGCGAAGCCGCCAGGGCCGAGGAATTCGAGGAAATTGTAGAGGCGATACTTCCGGGCCCAGTCGGTCTCCTCCTTCGGGGCCAGTGCCCAGGCGCTGATGTTCATGAAGTCGGGCGCGATGGGGTAATAGGTTCGGACGGTCACCGCCATGATGTCGTTCACGACGAGATTAGGGAACACGAAAAGGTTGCGGTTGTAGAGCGCGATGCGCTTGGCGCGCTCCTCGCCATGACGTTTGACGAGGTCTTGATAGAGACGGTCGATCTCCTTCTTGCCGTCTTCACCCCACATCGGAATCCATTGCGCAACCGGGCGGCCCCAGGGCGCCTTGTACTCCAGCACGGCATGGCCGTTGCCGAGGTCGCGCGCGGCTCCTTCGAGCGGGACGGGAGCGAGGCCGCCATTGGTGGCCTTCAGATAGTCGAAGTAAGTCGCGTGCGTCGTCAGGGCGTGATAGCCGTCGATCGAATTTTCGGTCAGCAGCTTCCAGTTGGCGCGCATGGAGTATTCCTGCGTGCCTCCGACAATCGTCATCCCGGCCTCGGCTTGGTCGGCAATGACATCGAGATACTCCTTTACAGCGCCGAGATAGCTATCGAGACTTTCCGCATTGTTGTCGAAGCAGACGAAGTTGAAGTCGCGATAGCCTTCGAACCGGGCGACCTGTTGCATATTCGAAGTGCTGCGTTCCTTGAAGTCAGGTGCATAGGATGCTTCGCCCGGTTGACTCCGCAGAGCTCCATCGAGACCAAATACCCAGCCATGGTAGAAGCACTGGAATGATTTGGCATTGCCGTGCTTCTCCCGGCACACCTGGGCGCCGCGGTGAGGGCAGGTATTCAACATGGCGCGCAGGGCGCCCTTTGCGTCGCGCGCGAACAAGATGTTGCGGCCGCCGACCTGGCGCGTAACGAAGTCGCCCGGCTTGGGAACCTCCGAGCTGTGGCCGAGATAGAGCCAGCATTTGTCGAAGATCCGGCTCCGCTCAGCCTCCAGGATATCGGGATCGACAAAGGCCTGGCGCGAAACCTTGAAGATCTGTTTGGCCTCGTCGACCATAAGCGCGGTGTTCATCCGCTCTAGCGCATTCATTGAGGAAACTCCCTCGAAAGGTCTTGTTGTTCATTTCAATGCGACCCGCAGATCGAAGGCGGGGGACTCCAAATCGGCACGGGAGACGCGCTTGTTTGCCGCAAGCAGTCGCCGCAGCATCGCCATGTCCTTGGCAGCATTCACCGACAGCGCCCCAACCAGGTCGGAGCCGCGCATCGCGATAACCGAGAAGCGGCCGGATGCTGGCTCGCCGCGGAGAATGTGGTCGCTGTCGAGCATGTCGCCGGCGACCTGAATGTTGAGGTCGTATTGGTCTGTCCAGAACCACGGCGGATCGACGTAGTCCTTCTGTTCGCCAAGCATATTGCCGGCGACCGTAATGGCTTGGTTCTGGGCGTTCGCCCAGGTTTCGACGCGGATATCGCGACCGTGGCAGCGGCTCCATTGCAAGGCTGCGTCTCCCGCGCAGAAGACGCCCGGCGCTGCCGTACGCCCGCATGGGTCAACCGCGATGCCTGCGGCAACGGGTAAGCCAAGCCGTTCGGCAACGGTTGCGACCGGCTCGACGCCGATCCCGACAAGGATGAGATCGGCAGGGATCTCTGTACCGTTGCTGAGCCGGACGCCGCCTGGCGTCGCGCTGCTGACGGTCGATCCGAAGACGAAGTCGACCCCATGACTACGGTGTTTGGCGGCGACGATGTCGCTGACGACGGGGGGAAGCGCGCGGGCGAGGAGCCGAGGCTCATTCTCGATCACGGTCGTGCTGCATCCGTGCTTTGACGCAGCGCAGGCCGCTTCCAGCCCGATCACGCCGCCGCCGACGATGACGATGCGCGATTTCTCGCGGATCGATTTGCGGAAGCGTAGCGCATCCTCGACGCTGCGCAGATATTGCACGTCGGGCCCGGCACCATTGAGCCGGTCGAGGCGGCGAGGGCGAGTCCCGGTCGCAATCAGCAGGCGGTCGTATGCATAAACGCGGCCGTCCGCCGTCGTCACCGTGCGCCGATCCGCATCGCAATCCGCAACGGGCGAGCCGGTCTCGAGCCGAATATCTAGAACATCGCTCCAGTCGCTGGCCTGCTTGATATAGGTGACCTGCGTGTCAGCGACACCCAGCATGTCCTTGGAGAGCTGAGGTCGCTCATAGGGCGGATGAGTTTCCTCACCCAGCATCGTGATCGCGCCCTGGAAGCCGCGCGCCCGCAGCGCCTCTGCCGCGCGTCCGCCGGCCTGTCCGGCGCCTGCAATCACGACATGTGCTGATGCGGCCAGCAATTCGGTTTCCATTCCCTGTGGCGGCGGGCCTTGCGAGATCGCAGAAAGCCGGCAGCAATTATTTCTTCGATTGCGTCAATAATAAAAACAGTCCAACCTGCTTGTAAAGTGAATTGCAGATGGCGGCCCTCCGCTGGTCGGAAAAGGGCACGCTGCAGTGCATAACAAATCAGAGGAAGCGAGCCTTGGCTGAGGCGATTGATACCCATACGCACTTTGTACCGAGAAGCTTTCCTGCGGCGGCGAGCCGCAATCCGTTGTGGCCTTCTGTCGAATTGCGGGGCGCCGAAGACGCAGCAGCGGTGATGGTCGGCGGAAAGGTATTTAGGGTGATCGATTCCCGGAGTTGGGATGCGACCCGGCGCATCGACGACATGGGGGCGGACGATGTGGACGTGCAGGTCGTCTCGCCAATGCCCGAATTGCTGTCACACTGGTTTCCCACGGACGACGCCGACGCCTTGAGCCGCCACATCAACACGGGAATTGCCGAGCTCTGCCAGGCGCGACCGGGGCGCTTCATCGGAATTGGCATGTTGCCGATGCAAGACACCGGGCGGGCGGTGAAGTGCCTGGATGAGCTGATGTCTCTGGGACTGCGCGGCTTCGAGATCGGTACGCATATCAATGGCGTTGCGCTCGGTGACCCTCGGCTGCACGACATCTACGCGGCGGCGGAACAAGCAAACCTCGCCGTCTTGATCCATCCCTTGCATCCGTCGGGGCTTGACCGAATGGGAGGCCGACCGGAACTTGCGGCCGTAGCGGCATTTCCGCTCGAGACGGCTCTCGCCGCGGTCTCGCTGATGACGAATGGCGTGTTGCAGCGTTTTCCAAAGCTTCGGATCATGCTGAGCCATGGTGGCGGCGCATTGCCGTGGATATTGCCGCGGCTGAAACACGCTCACAGTATAGGGCCGCCCATGGACAGCCTGTTCGGCAGGGATCCCGAGGAGGTCGCGAAGGCGTTCTACTTCGACAGCATCCTTTACGACAAACCGGCCCTGGAATTCCTGGCGGGCAAGGTTGGGCGAGACCGGATCGTCGTCGGATCCGACTATCCCTTCACGATCAAGCAGGATCGGCCGGCGGCTTTTGCCGAGCGGTCCCTTGCAATGCCGAGACGGGATTTCACGGCGAATGCGAAGCGCTGGCTCGGGTTTGACGCGTGAGGGGCGGGATGACGAACTGCTATTCCTATTCCCAGTTCTGCTCGCTCGGTCCTTTGCCCCCGCGGACGCCGGCGCGCGCTGACGCGCAAGTGCCAAAGGATCGCAAGCTCGGAAAATGCGTGCATGGCGTGATCGGCGCGTTCTACTTCTATGCCGACGGATCGGATGACGATCCCGCGTTCGGCTTCTGCGACAT
>NZ_JBANBJ010000047.1:0-67914 GCF_059803515.1 Bradyrhizobium sp. UFLA05-125
GTTAAAGACCGTGACCTGCTCGGCGATCATGCGGATGAACTGCATGTCGTGCTCGACGACGATCAACGCCTTGGTACGGTTGATCTCGCGCACCAATTCGGCCGTCTTGTTGACCTCCTCGTGGGTCATTCCGGCGGCGGGCTCGTCGAGCAGGATCAAATCGGGATCGGTTGCCAGCACGAGCCCGAGTTCGACCCATTGCCGCTGTCCATGGGCCAGCTGCCCCACCAGACGTTCGGCGGCTTCCGTCAAGCCGACCCGCGCCAGCATCTCGTCGACGACGCGCCTCGCCTTATCGCCGGAATGAAGGCGGTTTGTCGCCAGCCAGATATTTTCCCGTACTGAAAGGCCGTCGAAGACACTCGGCACCTGGGTCTTGATGCCGATGCCGAGCCGGGCGATGTCGTGGGCGTGCGCGTGCGAAATATCCTTGCCGCGGAACAACACCTGGCCATGGGTCGGCTCCAGTTGTCCGGTCAGCATCTTGAAAAACGTGCTCTTGCCTGCGCCGTTGGGACCGATCAGGCAGCGCAGCTCGCCTTCGGCCAACGAGAAATTGACCTGGCGCACGGCGCGAACGCCGCCGAAATGCATGCTGAGATCCTGGGTCTGAAGTAGAGGTGCGGCCATCAGCCCTCCTCCGCCCGCTTAGGCTGTAGCCGCTTCGCCTCTTTGCCACGCGAAGCGAGTAGCGATTGGCCGATATCGCCGAGCGTCGGCACCAGTCCTTTGGGCACCAGCAGCACGAACGCAATCAGGATAATGCCGAAGATCAAAGGCGCGTTGGCAAAGATCTTGGCCCACCAGTCCGAACCGCCGCTGGGCTGGTTGGCGCCGAGCGCGGTCGTGAGCCATTGAATGCCGATGCACCCGACGATCGGCCCGATCAGCGTGCCGCGCCCGCCGACGATCACCCAGATGATGATCTGCGCTGATTGGGCGAGACCGAAGATAGTGGGACTGACGAAGTTGCCCCAATTGGCGAACAGACACCCGGCAAATCCGGCCAGCGCACCACCAACGGTGAATGTCGCCAGCTTGTAGGCGCGCGGATCATAGCCAAGCAGTTCAGCACGCCGTTCGTTTTCCCGGATGCCGACGATGATGCGGCCGAACCGGCTCGCCAACAGCAGGCGCAATCCGAAATAGGTCGCGAGCAATGCGGCGGTCGCCAGATAGAACATGCCTTCGAGATCGATCGGCGCACGCTTGTTGCCGGGCATGTTCAACGGCGGAATGCCGGGAATGCCGTTGAAGCCGCCGAGCCGTGCCGAGCCGATATGGAATTCCGGTCCCGCCGTCGAGTTGATGGAATTGAACAGGATTAGCGTCACGGTCAGCGTGATGACGCCGAGATAGACGTCGCTGATGCGGCCGTAAAACATGAAATAGCCTAGCAGCGCCGCAAACGCCGCCGGCACGATGACGGCAAGCAGCAGAGGGACCGTGCTCTCGCCAATGTTGAACATCGCGATCGCGTAGGTATACGCGCCGAGCCCGAAGAACGCGGATTGGCCGAAACAAAGTATGCCGCCATAACCCCAGATCAGAGCGAGGCTCAGCGCCAGAATCGCCATAATCATGTAGACCGTGAACTCGAGCACGACGTCGAGTTCGAAGAAACGCGGTACCAGCACCAGGAACCCAACGCCAATCACGCCGACGAGGCCAAGGCCGATCAGATTGAGCGCGCGGGCGTTCACAGGCCTCTCCGGAAGAAGCGGCCGGTGATGCCTTGCGGCAGCAGGCGGATCAGGATGATGGCGGCCGCGAGCAGCGCGACCTCACCGAACACCGGCGTTGTGACGAAGGTCGCGATCTGGTTGATGCTGCCGAACAGCGCCGACGCCGACACCGTGCCGCTGAGGATCGCGGCGCCGCCGCCGATCACCGTGATGAAGGATTTGGCGACATAGGCAACGCCGATGGTCGGGAACACACCGGAGACCGGCGCCAGCACGGCGCCGGCAAGTCCCGACAGCGCCGCGCCGAGACCGAAGGTGATGGCGTAAACGCGGGGCGGATTGACACCAAGCGCTGACGCCATGTTGGCGTTCTGCATCGTGCCGCGGGCGATCAGGCCAAGCCGCGTCCAGCGCATCACGACGAAGATCACAGCCAGCACCACGGCCGCGACGGCGATCACGAACAGCGTATAGGCGCTCGTGCGGTAGGCGCCGATCTGGAAGCTGCCGAGCGGCGCTGAGATGCCGACAGTGGTATTGCCGAAGATCGCCGTGGTCAGCCCGACCAGGAACAGGCTGAGGCCCCAGGTTGCCAGCATCGTGTCGATCATGCGACCATAGAGAAAACGGATAATGGTCCGCTCGACGACGAGGCCGATGAGGCCGACCACGATCGGTGCCACCACCAGCATCGCGATCCAAATGCTGATGCCGTGGCTGGTGGCGACGATTGCCGCATACCCGCCGAGCATCAGGAATTCGCCATGCGCGAGATTGATGACGCGCATCATGCCGAAGATGATCGCCAGCCCGACGCTAATCAACGCCAGGCTGGCTATCGCATACAGGACCTGGATTGCCAGAAGAACAGCGAGATCCACGTTCACTTTTCCGAAACACGAATTGAGGGCCGGTCCGGTCTCAAATCTTTATCACGTATTGCTGGTTGTCGGTCGGGTTCTTGATGAGGTCGCAGACAGCTGCGGTATCGGCGGGCTTCTGCTGGGCAAAATCTTCCAGCACCTTAAGCTTCTTGTCGGCGACTTCGGCGATGTGCACATCGAGCACGCAATGGTGCGTCGGCGGATCGATCGTGACCTTGCCGGAAGGCGCATCGATGCTGATCCCGGTCTCCAGGGTTTCGATGACCTTCATCCGATCGACGCTGCCGGCCTTCTTGACCGCTTCCGCCCACAGCCGGAACCCCTGGTAGGTACCCATCGCGAGTTCGGTGATGTTCGGATAGTCGGCGCCGAAGCGCTTGTGGAAGCTCGCCACGAACTTCTCGTTGACGGGGTTCTTCAGGTCCTGGAAATAGTTGTAGCAGATCAGCATGCCGTTGCATTCATCGGGCGACAGCACGATGTGCTCGTTGCCGACCGCGAACGTAGTCGATGCCATCGGAATGCTCTTGCGCATGCCCGCGGCCGCCCATTGGCGGTAGAACGAGATGTGCGCGCCGCCGACCAGTGCCGACCAGACGAAATCCGGCTTGGCCGCCTGGATTTTGGAGATGGTCGGACCAAAATTGGTGACGTCGAGCGGGAAAAAGTCGATCGAGGACACCTCGCCGCCATTTTCGGTGACGTATTTTTTTACCCATTGCGAGGTGATCTGCCCGTAATTGTAGTCGGCCGCGACGACGTAGACCTTCTTGCCCCATTTCTTCATGGCATGAGGCACCAGCTTTTCCACCGTCTGCGCCGGGGTCACGCCGGTGTCGAACTGGTTGCGGTCGCAGACACCGCCTTCATACTGCGTATTGTAGAAATACAGCGTCTTGAACTTGTCGAGCACCGGCCGGATCACTTCGCGCGACGCCGAGGTGATGCCGCCATGGACGACCGCGACCTTGTCCTTCAGGGCCGCCTGCTGCGCGAACTGGGTGTAGAGCTGCATGTTCGACTGGGTGTCATAGTTGATCAGCTTGACCTGCCGGCCCAACAGGCCGCCGGCAGCGTTGGCTTCCTCGATCGCAAGCGTCAACGCGTCGACCATCGGCTTGCCGTAGATGTCGAGGCCGCCGGAGAGATCGTGGATGCTGGCGACGTTGATCGGATCTTCCGCCCATGCGCTGGAGGAAAACATCCCGGCGGCAGCGGTCGCAGCGGTACTCTGCAAGAACGTTCTGCGATTGAGCCTCATAGCCCTAGTCCTCCTCGCGGTTGCCGATGATTCATGAAGTCAGATATTTCTTCAGAATTGACGCGCCCATCGTGTATTTCGGGTCGACCATGTTTCCGAGCCGGATCCGTCCGGCCTGGCTGAGCAGCATGTAGGCGTCGATCTCGTCGAAGCCGTAATCGGCGCTCATCCAGCGAACCAGCTCGCGATAGGCGATGCGCGCCGCATCCTCGAGTGGTCGGGCGCTGCCGATGGTCATGAGGGACTCCCGGGTCTCGAGCCGCGGCCACGCAAAGCTCCAGTCCTTGATGACGTCGATCTGCATCGTGACGGTGGCGCGCTGCTCGATCGCGACGCCCGACAATTCGCCGTCCCCCTGGGCGGCGTGGCAATCGCCGACATAGAGAAGACCGCCTTTGACATGCACCGGGAAGTAAAGGATAGCGCCCGGCGCGACATCGGGCAGGTCCATATTGCCGCCGTGATAGTCCGGCTGCAGCGACGAGATTGCCTCGATCTCGGGCGATATCCCGATGGTGCCGATGAACGGTTGGTACGGCAGCGTGATCTTGTCGCTCCAGCGCACGCCGTCCTTGTCGACGTGCATGACCCTCACCCGCTCCGGCAATGGCGGATTGAGCATTGCGGTTGAGGCAGTTCCGACAAGGCCGCCAAATTCCGGAATAATGCAGGTCTTGCCCGCCGGCTGCGCGCCGCGGGTCTCCACCGCATGAATATGCACGGCCAGGCAATCGCCCTTCCCGATGCCGTTGACGGCAATCGGGCCGCATTGAGGATTGAGGAAAGGAAACTGCAGCTTTGCGGTCGGACTGTCCTTTTCGCTGGTGATGACGCCGCCAAAGGCATCTTCGGTCTCGACGGCGACGACATCGCCGGGATCGATCGTCAGAGACGGCGTTGCGTAAGGACCGTAGACGTAATGGAAAGGCCCCTGCTTTTCGATCGTAAGCTCGTGGCGTCGTCCCGCCCGGCCCTTGGCGAGGCCGCGCTTTGCCATGATGGAGGTCTTCAGCCAGGTGTCGTCGGTCATTGCGAAATCCTCGGAGGCAATCGGCATGCAAGCAAGCCAACGCCGGATTTGCCCGGTTCAGTTTGATTTCCAGTCTCCGGCGGCTTCGATCGCCCGCGCCAGCCGTATCAGCGTCGCTTCCTCGAAGTGACGCCCGACCAGCATCAGGCCGACCGGCAAACCATTGACGCGGCCGCATGGCACGGTGAAGGCAGGATGTCCGGAAACGTCGAACGAGCAGGTGTTGGCCTGCATGTTGAGGGCGACGTCGATCACGGTGTTGAGGGGCGCATCGGGCGGCGGGATCGGCGTCGCAGTAAATGGAATTGTCGGCATCGCCAGCGCGTCGAATTTTTGCAGCGCGTCATCGTAGGCCCGATGCAGCAAAGGCCGGAGATTTTGCGCCTTGGAATGATAGCGCCCGTGATAGTGGCGGTGCATATATTCGCCGAGCATCAGCACCAGCTTCACCGTCGGCGACACGTCATTGATCCGTGTTCCCATGCCGCGCGCAAGCGCCTCCTGCATCGAGACCGGATAATAGCCCTGGACGTTGTTGCCGACGCCGTAACCCTTCAGCATCATCTCGGCGGCGCCTTCCAGAATGACGCCGCTCCAGACATGCGGTCCATCGAGATGCCAGGGCGCGGAGACTTCTTCGCTTGCGATGCCGGCTTTGCCCAGCGCCGCAATGGTTTGTCGCACCTTCTCGTTGACCGCCGGATCGCTCTCGGAATGGCCAAACCCCTCGCGCAGGACGCCGATGCGCAGCCCCCTCGCGGGATTGCCGAGCGCCGCCATATAGTCGCCGGTGCGCGCGGCAATGGTCCGTGTGTCCCAGCCGTCATGACCGGCGATGACCGTCAGCAGGCGGGCGACGTCTTCGACCGAAGCGCACATCGGGCCGCAATGATCCACCGAGTAGCTGATCGGCATCGAGCCGGTGGTCGGCACCAGGCCCCAGGTCGGCTTCAGACCGTAAACGCCGCACCAGCTTGACGGCGTCCTGATCGAGCCGCCCTGGTCGCCGCCGAGCGCCATCGGCACCTCACCCGATGCCACCAGCGCGGCACTGCCGCCGGAGGAGCCGCCGGCGCTGTGCGCCGGATTGTGCGGGTTACGGATCACGCCGCCGGCGCAGGTATGGCTCGCGCCTGAAAAGCAGAGATCCTCGCACGCAGCCTTGCCAGCGATCGTGCCACCGGCGTCGAGAATCCGCGTCACGACCGTGGCGTCGAGTTCGGGAACATAGCCTTCGAGCAGCGCCGAGCCGTTCATCATCGGCACGCCAGCGACGCAGATATTGTCCTTGATCGCGATCTTCTTGCCGCTCAACAACCCCTCTGCGCCGGTACGGATGTTCGTCTTCCAATACCAGGCGCCGTAAGGATTTTCAGACGCCGCAGGCCGATAGCCCGGCGAGCGCGGGGCAATCGGCGCCAGCGCCGGAGGCACCAGCTCGTCCAGCCGGCCATAGGAAGCCAACGGTCCCTTGAAAGCCTGCTGAAATGCAGCGATCTCGTCAGTGGTGAGGACGAGGCCAAAGTCGGCGCCGAGATCCTCGATCTGCTCCAGCGTCGGAAGGCGAACTGCCATGCTCCACCCATCATGTCAGGAGACAAAATGAAAAAAGCCACCCGCGGCCCGAGAAGGGCCCCGAATGGCAACAATGCCGATGCTATCAATGGTCGCGTAGGTTACGGTGCAGATCGAAACTTGGAGCCGTCACTCAGACGTCATCGGCTGCGCGAGAACTCTTTCGCCATGCACGCGTTCACGTAGCGGTCATTGTGTCTTAGCGCCGCTGGCCTTGTCAATGCGAGGTCAGCACCTTTTTTTTGGTGCTCGCATCAATGGCGTGCAGTGCTGATTGACGATGCAAGGAAGCAAGGCCTAGTTTCTTGCGACGAGACTGTTGCCGAACAGCGCCCGGGTTTCTCCATGAGCAAGCCGTCCATCCCTCTCGGCCTCGTATTCTCCCAGTCGGGACCCTATACCATGATGGCGGGCGAAATGCGCAAGAGCGCATTGATGGCGGTCGACGAGATCAACCAGAGCGCCGCCTTCGATTTCACGTTCACGCCACACCTCCGCGATCCCGGCGGAGTCGTCGCCGAGTATCACACCGCGTGCGCCGATCTCATTCATGAGGAGCATGTCGGGCATATCGTCGGCTGTTACACGTCTGCCTCACGCAAGCAGGTAATTCCGATCGTCGAACGGACCGAGCGGCTGCTCTGGCATCCGGCGCGCTACGAAGGGTTCGAAAGCAGCGACAACGTCATCTATGTCGGCGCCGCGCCCAACCAGCATGTCGTGCCGCTGGTGCGCCACATGCTCGACCACATCTCCGCCGACGTATTCTGCATCGGGTCGAACTATATCTGGACCTGGGAAATGAACCGCGTCATCCGCGAAATCGTGACCAGCGCCGGCGGCCGCATCCTTGCCGAACGCCTGCTCGAACTCGGCGAGATCGCAGTGGACCACATCGTCACGGAGATCATCGACCGAAGACCGCCGGTCGTGTTCAATACGCTGGTCGGTGAATCCAGCTACGCGTTCATGCGCACCCTCCATGCGGCGGCGACGTGTGCCGGCCTCTCGATCCCGATGCTGAGCTGCAGCCTGTGCGAGCCCGAACTCAAGCTGATCGGATCAGCAGCCTCGGTCGGGTGCATTACCTCATCCGCATATTTCGAGAGCATCGAGGGCGCCGAAAATCGCAGCTTTGTAGCGCGATGGAAGGCTCGTCATGGCGAAAACAGCAGCCTCTCGGTCGATGGACAGTCCACTTATGTCTGCGTCATGCTGCTTGCCCGCGCCATCCGCCGCGCGGGTTCGGCGGAGGTCGGCGCCGTGCGGCGCGCCGCGGCAAATCATCGCTACGATTCCCCGCAAGGTCCGGTTTGGGTGGATCCCGACAACAATCACTGTTTCCTCACGCCAAGGCTGGCACGCTCCATGCCTGGATGTCAGTTCAGTATCTTCTGGGAAGCCGATGCCCCTGAACGTCCGGATCCGTATCTTTCGAACCTGGACCTGAGCGCGTTCGGCAGGAGGTCGGGAAAGAGCAATGATGCGGTAGCGAAGTGTTCGAACCATTTGCGTATCGTGAAATGACTAGACCATCCCCCTTTTCCGTCCGCGGCCGTCGCGCTCTCATGGTCATGAGAGATGAGCGCGAAATCCCGATCGTGCGTCGCCAGCTCAGCCGCCTCGGCATGACTATTTCCGAGCATGATCCGGCCGAGCCGCCGCCGATCCAGCCTTCCGACGTCATCCTGTTGGATGCAGACAGCATTCCCATCAAGTCTGACCACGCCACCATGTGGAAGGGTAGCGTCCCGATCATAGCGCTGATCGGAACGGAAACGCCCAGTCGATTGAAGTGGCTGCTCGATCTGCGACCAGCGTCTTTTCTCGTCAAGCCGCTCCGCTCTGCCGGGCTTTACACCGCCCTGGTGATCGCGTTCGATTCAGGGCAGCGAAGAGTGGAGCAAGCCGCGCACATCGAAAAGCTGGAGGATCGCATCAGGTCCCGGCGGGTTGTGTTCGCCGCCGTCCTGCAGGTCATGCGCGGTCACGATATGTCCGAGACCGAGGCGTTCGCGCTCATTCGGCAGACGGCAATGCGACATCGCACGACGATCGAGGTCTTGAGCGCGGAGATCCTCGCTGCTGGAGGAATGCCGAACCGGACTACGCGAACGGCATAGCAATTGCCGGCTTGAGATCGCTGCTGCTGATGCCGCAACTCTGCATAGGATCTTCGTAGGCGGCACGGATCGTAAGTACGTCATTGCAGAGAGCGCACTGAAACCTGTGCAAGTCCACGCCTGGGCGCTCCTGTCTCCGGGTCAAGCACGTGAAGATTTGCTCAGAAGGCTACCGCGAGTTTGCGCGGCACCGCGATGTGAATAGCGTCTTTGTGTTTTTCGTCACTCTGCCGATGTTCGTGATCTTCTGGGCGATCTGCGTGAAGATGGGGGCTCGATTTAGGGCAGCCACCCGCCGGATGGTCGGATGGTCGGAGACGGGGTTGAAAGGCGAAACGCGAATTCAGTGCCATTGCGGTCGAGTTAGGCCGATTGGCCAATCGCATGCAGGGCACCCCTAAGGCATGTTGTCTGCTTGGGCTGACGTCACGGTCGGTCCGGAAAATTGGCCTCAGCTCTGAGTCGCCTCGAGCTGGGGCCAAAATTTAAGATCTCCCCTAAGCCTTGTTAACTTGCATTCGTTACCCTGCCTTACCCGCAATTGTCTTTTTTCGGGGAGGCAATGACTGACGCAATTGCGATCTTTTCACCTCGCGCGAGATGCAGCGTTGTTTTCATAGGCAGCGAGTTATTTCTCGCCGTCTTGAGGCAAGCAAGCACTCTTAAAAGCAGCGAGCGAGTTTCGCGTGCTTGCTGAATTAGGACAATTGATGGTGCGCGGTGCGGTAAGCCTTTCCGTCTGCGCTGTCGTCGCCCTTTGTGTTTTCGGATTCCTATCGATGATGGGTGATGATCCGGCCGCGAAAGTGCGACCTGCCGATCATCCCTGCAAAGCGAGCCACTGCCCGGCAGGAAGAGCGAAGAGCGGCGCGCTGCATTAGCGTCATGAGCCAAGGCCGTGCGGGATCTATGCCGCACGGCCTTGGTTGCGACTGTCCAGCCCTCTCGGATTCCGTCGCCATCGATACGTCAGCCGATTCATGTCAGCTGCCGTCACCAAAGGGTGTCCACTTCTCCACAGCCAGGAGGACGTGGTTAGTGCGTTTAGGAACGAAGGCTTCGGAAGCAGGTTGCCGGTTCGGTGCCTGATCCTGACAGTCAGGCATTATTCTCTGCGTTGACGATGGCCGCGGCATTCCGCCTAATCTGGGGCCTCTTCATTGGGCGCGAGGACCGCCCTGTCACAAACCTGTGGCATGACCATTGCACAGTCAAAATCAACTGGGATTTCAGTGCCCAGTTAGAAGATACCGCGATGCCGGGATCTGTATTTCGAGCCCGACAGCACCTTTTTCAGGAAGCGTATTTTCGGAGCACCCATGCCATCGAACACGATTGAATTGATTGTTTCCGCTTATGTACGTTTGAAGAACCGCCGAGCATTGGAGGACATGCGTGAACTTCGGCACAAGCTGCTCGGAGGCCGACAAGCCGCGTCCGGCATGGATCCGGGTCTGGCTCTGAACCAGGTTCAGGAGGACCTGCGAGTAATCGAACAAGGGCTAGAGCAGCTGCGAATGAATGACGCTGCCCCAGAACCAGAGGCGCGCTGAATGGTTGTGGCAAATCCGAGTTAGGCCGATTGCGAGGCGACCGTCAGGCATGCTGTCTACTGAGCCGCCGCACCGGCCGGCTCGGCCACTCGGCCTCAGCTCGCCTGAGCCTCCTCGAGCGAGGGCCAAATTTTTGAAGTGCGCCCGCTGCGGCGGCGGCGACGCGGAAGGCTCCGGCCTTTCGCTAGCCCGAGCGCCGAGCCGCTCCTTGGCGTCCGGCCGCAGGCTTGCGGGTCCAAAAAAAGGAGGAGCCTCATTGTGCTAAGTCGCATTCGAAACGCGGTCTTCAAGATTCAGAAGCAAGCCCCCTCGCGGCGCTTCTTTCCCGCCCCATTTCTTGCGAGATACTTCAGAGGTTCGCAGCGGTGACTTGTTGGTGTCCAGCCGCGGCGGCAGTTGCCCTTGTCGTGGGGAACTATGATCCTCTCAACACACGCCATCGTCGGTGCCGCATTGGCGAGCTTGATACCGGATCATCCGGTAGCTGCCTTCGTGATCGGTGTGGCCAGCCATTTTGCGATCGACGCGATCCCGCATGTCGACTATCCGCTTCACTCGATTAGGGGGCGACGAAGCACCAAGTCGGCGCTGACCCTCATCTGGCTGTTAGTCAAAGATCTCGGGTTGATTACGGTAGATGCTGGCATCGGCCTGGGCGTCGTGCTCTGGCTTTACGGTGCCGGGCCGGCTGTGCTCGCTGGCGCATTGGGGGCAATGTTGCCGGACCCCATGCGACTGGTGAGCAAGCTATATCCGAAGGAACCGCTTCGATCACTGCAGCGGTTTCACGCTTGGATTCACTCGAAGCGAAAGCTGAGCTGGCCACTTGGCGTCGTTTCTCAGCTCTGTGTTGTCCTGCTTTTTGTCGGACTGGCATCAGCCCTCGGCGGCGCGAACTAAGTTACCCACTGTTTATCCACAGCTGTGAAAAGGGCTGGCGGCCCGGCACACGCCCCCGCCGAAGATGTGCCGAGCCTAGCCATGCCAGCGCGCTGGTCGATCCGGCCTGCTAGAACCAATCATGGCGACAACGTGGCTACGCCAATAGAGCTTGGATGCAACACTGTCGACGGACATAGAGACCCGCCAGCCTGAACCGTCGTCTGGCCTCAACCGAGACTTCGCCGCTGGATCGACCTCGGGGGCCGGGAAGCGGCCGCTTGAAGGATCCACGCGACCTCACGTAAACTGCCTCGGCGGGATCAAGCAGACTCCCGGCGAGACCTCGGTCCAACCTCGAGGCTCACATGCCGCGTCGTCCGGCTAAAGTTACTCAAGCGGACATTGCCCGCGCGCTACGCGCTGCCAAAGAAGTTGGCGCACACTCGGTTACTATCGATAGCGAAGGGTTCATCCGGATTGAACTCATCGAAAATTCTAGGTCGAGCAAAATGAAACGAGATCTCGACGAGGCATGGACGCCTTCCGAGGCATTGCAACGGTACCTTGAGCGAGAAGGCAGATGAGCTGCGCTCGGAGGGCGGTCGCATTTGCTGCAATTTCAATGACTTGCCGACGTAGGCAAAGAAATAGGGTACGTTTCAAACCTAAAAGTGCATTTGAAAGCGGACACCCAAGCTCGCAATTGCTCGTGCCCGGCTGCGTCGGGCAAGCGGTGACGTCAGCTTTGAGGCCAACAGCGGGCGTTCAGGGCGCACCGGACTCATGAATTGTTTTCAGCGGTAAGGTGAACTGAAATAGGGCGCCGCGCGGCTCGTTCGCCTCCGCCCACAGCTTCCGCCCATGGCCATCGATGATGGAACGGCATATCGACAACCCCATCCCTGTTCCACTGGGCTTCGTGGTGAAGAAGGCGTCGAAGACTTGTTCGAGATGCATCGGATCAATGCCCGGCCCGGAATCGCGCACGGCCACGAGGACGCCTGTCTGATCTCGCTCGGTGCTGATCGCCAGCTCTCGTGCCCCAGCCTCTACCGGGTCCATGGCTTCAGCTGCATTCAGGATGAGGTTCAGCAAGATTTGCTGTAGCTGGACGCGATCCCCCTCAACCGGAAGCAATACGTCCGCAAGCCGCGTCAAGACCGAGACACCATTCCGGTTGGTCACGCTTCGCGCCAATGTGATCACCTCGTTGATTGCCGCATTGAGATCGAAGCGCTCCTTTCGGGGAGGAACCTTCTTGATTTGCTCTCGGATGCGCTCGATGATGTTTCCGGCTCGATCAGCATCGTCAACAATACAAGTGAGCGCCTCCCCGATCTCGCCCAAGTCGATGCAACGCGTTCCGCCTTGGCTTTATGCCTTTTGATCGTTCTCTGCGCTTCTGCCAACGCCGCCGCAAGAGGGCATCAGGCCAATTCGCGGCACGTCATCGTTCGTCCCAGCCAGGCAGTGATCCCAAGTTACGTCTCTTCGACTAGCGTTCGAATCTATCGCGACGACTCCGTTCCGAGTGGTTTGCGGACCGACCACGACGATCCTCCGGCCTACGATGATCCATCCAAGTTTGGTGGCGGCTGACCTGGAGCGGACCAGTGCGCGAACAAATCCGCGCAAGGGCGATGCCGCCGGAGGCTCAAGTGCTCAAGGACTTCAGCTCCGGCGGCGGTGCGCCCTTCCCCTCGAGCATGCCGAGCGCTAGCGCGGCCTCCACCCGTACACTCGGATCCTCATCACCCGCCAGCTGTCGGAGGGGGACGAGGGCTTGTTCGATCCCCGGGAGGGCCGGACCGAGGCGACCGAGGTGCCAAGCCGCCAGGCTGCGGACGAAGGTAAGCTCGTTGCCCAATTCCGCGATGAGGACGGTGACCGACTCTCCACCCGACGGCGCCACCCGGGCCAGGGCCGCCGCCGCCCAGACGCGTACGAACGCAACCGGATCCTGGAGGGCCGCGGCAAGGTCCGACATAGCCTCGGTTGCCGCGGGGCCGATCTCGCCCAAGGCATATGCGCCGAGGCGGCGCTGGAGCGGATCGCTGCTCGAAAGCTCCCTCACCCAGTCTGGAACGGAAGTCCCTAGGTAAGCGACCTGCGCGCTCATGGCCCGACCTCAAGGCCCCACGCCGAGCCGGCGGTCCAGGTTGAACGCGGCGCTTATCAACCCGATGTGAGTGAATGCCTGCGGGAAGTTGCCCAGCGCTTCGCCACGCGGACCCGTCTCCTCGGCGTACAGGCCGAGGTGGTTGGCGTAGGTCAGCATCTTCTCGAAGATGAAGCGGGCCTCCTCGGCGCGGCCCGCCCGAGCCAGAGCTTCCACCAGCCAGAACGTACACATATTGAACGTCCCCTCGCTCCCGGTCAGGCCGTCGCCAGCTCCTCTGCCGATCTCGTAGCGGTGCACTAGGCTGTCGGAAACCAGCTCCGCCATGATCCGATCCAGCGTCCCGCGCATGCGGGGGTCGGTCGGCGACAGGAAAAAGACGAGCGGCATGATCAAATTGGACGCATCCACCGCGTCAGTGGCGAAGTGCTGCACGAACGTCTGCCGCTCGGTGTTCCAGCCGTGCGTCATGATGGTCTCGTAGATGCGGTCCCGCTCCGCGGCCAAGCGGGCGCGGTCCAGCGGCAGACTCCGTTTCTGCGCAAGGCGGATCGCTCGGTCCAGCGCCACCCAGCACTGCACCTTGGAGTATACGAACTGCTGTTGTCCACCGCGCACCTCCCAGATGCCATCGTCGGCTCGCTCCCAGTTGCTCGCCACCCAGTCCAGCATCTTGCGCACGTGGCGCCAGGAGTCATAGGCGATCGGTGTCCCGTACTTGTCGTACAGGTAGACCGCATCCATCAGCTCACCATAGATGTCCAGCTGCAGCTGGTCGGCAGCGGCGTTGCCGACTCGCACTGGACGCGACCCACGGTAGCCATCGAGGTGGTCGAGGACCTCCTCAGGCAGCTCGCGGCCACCGTCGATGCGATACATAGTCTGCAACGGGTCGCCCCGGGCGCCCTCGACGGCCCGCTGCTCCAACCAGGCCATGAACTGCTCCGCCTCCGACGTCAGCCCCAGGCGCAGGAAGGCGTAATTGGTGAAAGCGGCGTCGCGCACCCAAGTATAACGATAGTCCCAGTTACGCACCCCGCCGATCTCCTCCGGCAGCCCGCAGGTCGGCGCCGCCACGATCGCCCCGGTCGGTGCGAACGTCAGCAGCTTCAACACTAGCGCCGAGCGGTGGACCATCTCGCGCCAGCGACCTGAATAGTTGCACTTCCTCAACCACTGCCGCCAAAAGGCGAGGGTCTGCGTCAAGGCCTCCGTGCCGACCAGCCGCGCCTCGAGCAGGACTCCGTCATGAACGCTGTCGTGGCCGTCCTCCACCTGTCGGAGGATGAACGTGGTCGTCTCTCCGGGGTTGAGGACGAACTCGGCAGCTACGCCGTCGCCCTGCCGACCAAGCGGGAAGCGGCTGACTAGCGAGACTTTCATCCCTTGCGCCTCGAAGATCGCTCCCCGGCCCTCCAGGACGACCTGGTGGGGTCGGCGGGCGAAGTCGAAAGCCGGCCGACAGTCGAGGCGGAAGCGGACCGACCCGCGCACCGCCCGCACTACCCGGACGATCTGGTGGATCTTTCTGATCTCGCGAGGGCCTTGGACCGGCATGAAGTCAACGACCTCGCCGACACCTTGGTCGCTAAGAAAGCGCGTCACCAGGACGTTGCTGTCAGGCATGTACATCTGTTTGTGCTGGGCCTCGTAGAGACTGGCGATGCGGAATGAGCCCCCTTTCTGATCGTCAAGGATCGCCGCGAAGACGCTCGGCGAGTCAAAGTGCGGCAGGCAACACCAGTCGATGGACCCGTCGATGCCAACCAAGGCAACGGTGTGCAAGTCGCCGATGACGCCGTAGGACTCGATCGGCTTGTAGGCCATGATCTCGTCTCCTCCGCTCGCTCGACACTGATCGAGCCCCACGATGGGCGTATCGTCAATGCCCTGAGGCGGCGAAACGACAAGTCGCAAATGCTTATACCAAATGGGTCAGTCTTTCAGACGCACATCACGTCGAGTGGCGACCTGTCATTACGCCAGAGGGCTAATTCGTTGCTTCTGCGGGGAAGTCGCGCTACCAGTGGCCGGGTGGGCGCACGGAACCTTGACGGCGTTGATGACAGAGATGCCTTAGTCCGAAGTGTTCCGAGTTCAGTTCTTTCTGCCGCACGCGCCGGCAGGACGAAGCTGAAGGGAGGAGACCATGAGCGCCGCCCTTCCGATCATTTGCCTTGCAAGGCATGGCGAGACGGCGTGGAGCCTCTTGGGCCAGCATACTGGCCTCACAGATTTGCCTCTCACCGAGCGCGGCGAACTCAATGCGCAGAGTTTGCGCTCGCGATTGCTGGGTTTCACTTTCGCAAAAGTGTTCACGAGCCCCCTGAAGCGAGCGGTCCAGACATCTGAGTTGGCCGGCTTCGGCTTCGAAGCGGAACCCGACCGCGATCTGCTGGAATGGAATTACGGCCAATACGAGGGGCGTCGCACAAAGGAGATTCATAAAGAGCGTCCCGGCTGGCAATTGTTTCGCGACGGCTGTCCGGGAGGAGAAGCACCGAATCAAGTTGGAGCTCGGGCCGATCGTATCGTGGAGCGCGTTCGAAACGTCCCAGGTAATGTGTTATTGTTTTCGAGTGGACATTTCCTCCGAGTTTTGGCGGCACGCTGGTTAGGCTTCGATGCGGAGGCCGGACGCCTCTTCACGCTCGACACCGCAAGCCTCAGCATACTCGGGTACGAACATAATCGGTCAGAACCAGCGATCCGGCTGTGGAACGACACCAGACATGTCGAAGGTCGGTTCGCGCCAACCTTCGCGCACTAAGATAGAAGCGCTAGACGGAGTAACATCATCTTGAATATTCCCGTGCGTGTTACGCGCGCACGCTGAGCATCTCGGAGAGTTGCGTAAGGGTAAGTCCGATGAACCAGGTCGTCTTTCTGGTCGATGTCGACAATACGCTTCTCGACAACGATCGCATCCAAGCTGACATCAAAGCCTACCTCGAGCGCCGGTACGGTGCTCCCTGTCGCGATCGGTACTGGGCAATTCTCGAGGCGCTGTTCCAAGAACTGGGGTATCGAGACTATCTCGGTGCGCTCCAGCGTTACCGCGTCGAACACCCGCAGGACATGCACCTATTGTCGATGTCATCATTCCTGGTCGATTACCCATTCGCCAATCGTTTGTATCCGGGATCCTTGGATGTGCTCGAGCGGCTGCGTCAGTGGGGCCCAACGGTCCTTCTCACCGATGGCGACGTCGTCTTTCAACCTCGCAAGGTTGAGCGTTCCGGGCTTTCGGAGGCAGTCAACTCACACGTACTGATTTACATCCATAAGGAACTCGCGCTTGATGATGTCGAGGCCCGCTATTCGGCGCTGCACTACGTCCTGATTGATGACAAGCCGCGTATCCTTGCCGCGGTCAAGGAAGCCTGGGGCAACCGCGTCACCACTGTCCTTCCCCGACAAGGACAATATGCGCATGACGCGAACGCCCTCGCCTCCTTCGCCGCACCCGACGTGATCGTGGACCGGATCGGAGAGCTACTCGACTACGATCTGGGTCGCCTGCTTGGGGCAGCCCCACGACTCGAAGCTGTGCGGAGGTGAAGCGATGAAGGCAACGCAAAAGCTCCACGAACTCGGGCAGAGCGTTTGGCTCGACAACATCACCCGCGACCTGCTGACCAGCGGCACTTTGAGGCGCTACATCGCCGACTTGTCGCTGACGGGACTCACATCGAACCCGACAATCTTCGACCATGCGATCAAAAATAGCTCCGACTATGATTCGGCGATCCGCAGCAAGCTCACCGAGGGAAAGTCGGGCCAGACGTTATTTTTCGAGCTAGCAATCGAAGATCTAGCTCAGGCAGCCGATCTTTTCCGCCCGATTTGGGACCGCACCAACGGTGCAGACGGATGGGTCTCGCTCGAGGTCTCGCCACTTCTCGCGCATGACACGGCCAGCACAATCGCCGCGGCCAAGGCGTTGCATGCACAGGCGAAACGCCCGAACCTCTTCATCAAGATACCCGGTTCACGCGAAGGGTTGCCCGCCATCGAAGAGTCAATCTTCGCCGGCGTACCCGTAAACGTGACGCTGTTGTTCAGCCGGGAGCACTATCTCGCTGCGGCCAGCGCATATTTGCGGGGCATCGAGCGGCGCATTGCAGCCGGTCTAAATCCAAATATTGGATCCGTTGCGTCGGTCTTCGTCAGCCGCTGGGATACCGCCGTAGCGAACGAAGTGCCCGCGCAATTACGCAATCAGCTCGGTATTGCAATCGCGAAACGAACCTACAAGGCAGCCTGCGAATTGCTCTCCTCGGCCCGTTCGCGGCGCATCTACAACGAGGGCGGGCGTCCACAGCGCCTGTTATGGGCGAGCACAGGAACCAAGGATCCGGCAGCGTCTGATGTCTTATACGTCAAGGCGCTGGCCGCGCCGCTCACGGTGAATACCATGCCGGAAGGCACGGTGAAGGCCCTCGCCGATCACGGCGAAATTGGAGAGATGTTGCCGTCCGACGGCGGCGATTCCGAAGAGGTACTCTCGCAATTCGCGAAGGCCGGCGTCGATGTCGAAGCGCTAGCAGCGACATTGCAGGATGAGGGCGCCAAATCGTTCGTCAAATCCTGGAATGAATTGATGAGTGTCATCTCCACCAAGACCGAGGTGCTCAAGAAGGCAAGCTAGGTCGCAATCGAGACAAAGGTCGCCCATGAATATCCTGGTCATTGACGTGGGCGGCACCCACGTCAAGATCCTTGCCTCCGGCGAAAAAGTGAAACGCGAAATTGACTCCGGGCCGACCCTGACGGCCCGGCAGATGGTATCGAGCGTCAAAAAGCTGGCCGATGGCTGGGAATATGACTTGGTCTCGATTGGCTATCCGGGTCCCGTTGTGCATGACCGGCCTATGGCCGAACCTCATAATCTGGGGAAAGGCTGGATGGGCTTCAACTTCGCTGCGGCATTCAAACTGCCGACGAAAGTCATCAACGATGCGGCGATGCAGGCGCTTGGCAGCTACCGGAGCGGCAAAATGTTGTTTCTCGGGCTGGGCACGGGGCTCGGCTCGGCGATGATCGTCGATGGCATCGTGCAGCCGATGGAGCTCGCGCACTTACCCTACAAGAAGCGGACCTATGAGGACTATGTCGGCGCCCGCGCGATGGAGGAATTTGGCAGGAAAGCATGGCGGAAGCACGTCGCAGATATCGTTGAATATTTGGTTGCGGCACTCCAACCGGAGGACGTCGTGCTGGGCGGCGGCAACGCCAGAATGTTGAGAAAATTGCCGCCATTATGTCGGCGTGGCGATAATGCCAACGCATTCAAGGGTGGATTTCGGATGTGGGAAGGTTCGCCAAAGGGAAAGAGCACTCGCTCGCGCAAGCAAGCTGCGCAGGCCGCCACGGCACATTAAAAGGAGCGATGAATGGCAGCGGCCGCGAAAACGGTCACCGAGCTTCCTGCCTGGAAGGCCTTGTCCGCCCATTTTCAGAAGATCGACCGTTTGCATTTGCGCGAGCTCTTTGCTCAAGACCCCAAACGCGGCGAGCGCTTGACGGTCGAAGCAGCCGGGCTCTACCTCGACTATTCTAAGAACCGAATTACCGACGAAACGCTAACTTTGCTGCTGCAACTGGCCGAACAGTCCGGGCTCCGCTCGCAAATCGATGCGATGTTCGGCGGCCAGAAGATCAACGTTTCCGAAAAGCGGGCCGTCCTGCATGTCGCGCTTCGCGCGCCGAAGGAGCGATCGATCCTAATTGACGGCGAGGACGTTGTGCCCCAGGTCCATTCGGTGCTCGACCGCATGGCCGATTTTTCCAATCGCGTACGCGGTCGTGCGTGGCGCGGCCACACCGGCAAGCCAATCCGCAACATCGTCAACATCGGCATCGGCGGCTCCGATCTGGGGCCGGTGATGGCCTACGAGGCGCTCAAGCATTACAGCGATCGCGCCATGACGTTCCGGTTCGTCTCCAACGTGGACGGCACCGATTTTGCGGAAGCGATCCGCGATCTCGATCCAGCGGAGACGCTGTTCATAGTCTCTTCCAAGACCTTCACAACCCTCGAGACCATGACTAATGCAAGGAGCGCGCGTAACTGGTCGCTCGCGGGGCTTGGGGGCGACGAGGAGTCGGTCGCGAAGCATTTCGTCGCGGTGTCGACAAACGCGACGGAAGTGACGAAATTCGGCATCGACCTCGCCAACATGTTTGGCTTTTGGGACTGGGTTGGCGGTCGATACTCCATGGATTCGGCGATCGGACTTTCGACGATGCTTGCCATCGGTACCGACAACTTTCGCGCCATGCTCGACGGCTTCCATGAAATTGACGAGCATTTCCGCACCGCGCCGTTCGAGCGTAACCTGCCGGTACTGATGGGACTGCTTGCCATCTGGAATAACAATTTCTTCGGCGCGCATACCGTAGCGGTGCTGCCTTACGAGCAATACCTGAAACGGTTCCCGGCATATCTCCAGCAGTTGACGATGGAGAGCAACGGCAAGCACGTCACGCTCGAGGGCAATCCTGTCAGCTACAATACCGGTCCAATCTATTGGGGTGAGCCTGGGACCAACGGTCAGCATTCGTTCTACCAACTCATTCACCAGGGCACCCGTCTCATTCCCTGCGACTTCATCGCCTTTCACAAGACCCTCAACCGACTTGGAGAGCAACACGACATGTTGCTTGCGAACGTCTTCGCGCAAGGCGAAGCGCTCGCATTCGGCAAGACACCTGACGAAGTCCGGGCGGAGGGATCGGCCGATTGGCTCGTTCCGCATCGCGTGTTCGAGGGAAACCGGCCGTCCAATACGATCCTGCTGGAACAGCTAACACCCGCAGCGCTCGGCAAGCTCGTCGCGCTGTACGAGCACAGCGTCTTCACGCAGGGCGCAATCTGGCAAGTCGATTCATTCGACCAATGGGGCGTCGAACTCGGCAAGCTGCTGGCGCAACGCATCATCCCGGAACTCACCAACGAAGCCGAACCCAAATTCGGCCACGACAGCTCGACCAACGCATTGATCCGCCGACACCGCACCTTCCGGGAGAAGCCGCAGTAAAACACCCAGGCTACCATCGCACGGGGGAGAAAAATCACGCCGTAGCATTAAAAAAACAGGAGCGACTTATGCAATTGGGAATGATCGGTCTCGGCCGAATGGGCGCCAATATGGCGCGAAGACTTGTCCGGCATGGTCACCAATGTGTCGTCTTCGACATGTCTCCGAACGCCGTTGCGGAACTGGTGAAGGACAACGCGACGGGAAGCTCCTCGGTTCAGGATTTCGTGAAGAAGCTCGCAAAGCCGCGCGCAATCTGGCTGATGGTTCCCGCGGCGGTCGTGGATAGATCGATCCGCGATCTGCTGCCGCTGCTCGAAGCCGGCGACACTCTGATCGACGGCGGCAACTCCTACTACATCGATGACATCAGGCGTTCCAAGGAATTGGCGCAGAGCGGCATCAATTACGTGGATGTCGGCACCAGTGGCGGTGTGTGGGGTCTTGAACGCGGCTACTGCATGATGATCGGCGGTCCCGATGAGGCCGTGCAGCGGCTGGACCCGGTCTTCAAGACCCTCGCTCCAGGTGTCGGTGAAATTCCGCGCACGCCGGGACGAGAGCACGCGGCCACCAGCACTTCCGAGCATGGCTACCTCCACTGCGGGCAGAGCGGTGCCGGCCACTTCGTGAAAATGGTCCATAACGGTATCGAGTACGGGCTGATGGCGGCCTACGCCGAGGGGCTCGGTATCCTGCGCGCGGCGAACATTGGCAAAAAGACGCACGCGGCGGACGCCGAGACAACGCCGCTTCGCGTTCCCGAGCACTACCAGTATGACCTGAATCTGGCCGAAATCGCAGAAGTGTGGCGGCGCGGCAGCGTGGTTGCCTCGTGGCTTCTCGACTTGACAGCAACAGCGTTGCTGGAAGATCCGGCGCTCTCCAAATTCGCGGGGCGCGTATCTGACTCTGGCGAAGGTCGCTGGACCATCGCAGCAGCGATCGACGAAGCGGTCCCCGCCCCGGTGCTGACGACGGCGCTTTACGAGCGCTTCAGTTCTCGCGGCGAGGCTGATTTCCAGAATAAGCTGCTTTCGGCGATGCGCTACGAGTTCGGTGGACACCTGGAAAAAGTGGCCAATGAGAGACCCAGATAGCCATGAACGAACCTAAATCCGACGCGTTGGTGTTTTTCGGCGCAACCGGCGATCTCGCCTACAAGAAGATCTTTCCGTCGCTGCAAGCGATGCTGAAACGGGGCCATCTCGACATGCCCATCATCGGCGTCGCAAAGGCCGGCTGGTCACTCGACCAATTCAAGGCCCGGGTACGAGACAGCCTGGAGAAGCACGGCGGCCTGGACGCCGCGGCGTTTGACAAGCTCGCCGGCCTTTTACGTTATGTAGACGGCGACTATGCCGATCGGACCACGTTCGACGCCCTTCGCAAGCAGCTCGGCTCGGCGCAGCGGCCGGCACACTATTTGGCGATTCCGCCAGCATTGTTTGCAACGGTCGTGGAACAGCTCGACAATGCCGATTGCGCCAACGGCGCGCGTGTCATCGTGGAGAAACCATTCGGGCATGATCTCGCCTCCGCGCGCAGCCTCAACAGGATTCTGCTCGCCAGGTTCGACGAAGATCACATCTTCCGCATAGACCACTATCTCGGAAAACGACCCGTTCACAACATGGTCTTCTTTCGCTTCGCCAATGCGTTCCTGGAGTCGTTCTGGGACCGCAAGTTCGTGAGCAGCGTGCAGATCACGATGGCGGAGAATTTCGGCGTACAGGGTCGTGGCGCGTTCTATGATCAAAATGGCACAATTCGGGACGTGATCCAGAATCATCTGTTTCAGGTATTGGCCAACTTGGCGATGGAACCACCGGCGCGATCCGACAGCGAATCGCTGCGTGACGAGAAGGTCAAGGTCCTGAGATCGATTCCACCGATCGCTGAGAACGAGTTGGTGCGCGGACAGTTTCACGGCTACCGGCAGGAGCCGGGCGTTGCTCCGGACTCGCAAGTGGAGACGTTCGCTGCGCTGCGACTGGAGATCGACTCCTGGCGCTGGCAGGGAGTGCCATTTTACATCCGCGCCGGAAAATCGCTTCCCGTAACTTGCACGGAGGTGATCGTACGCCTTCGTGAGGCGCCGCGGATCTTTCCCCATTGCGTCGCAGTACCTAATTATTTGCGGTTTCGTATCAATCCCGAGGTGACCATTGCCCTCGGCACGACGGTGATGGACGAGGATGATCGAGAGGTCGGCGAGCAATCTGAATTGCTAGCCAGCCACCGCCCCGGCGCAAACGAAATGGACGCATATGAACGTGTACTTGGCGATGCGATGAATGGCGACCGCACGCTCTTTGCACGGCAGGACTACGTCGAAGAAGCCTGGAGGATCGTCGATCCGGTTTTGAAGGAGACAACACCTGTCTACGAATATGAAGCCGGGAGTTGGGGGCCCCGCGAAGTGGACAAAAATGTCACGCCGCCCAGCGGCTGGGTCAATCCGACGGTGACGTAACCCGGGGAGAGGATGTAGATCGATCTGTTCATCGATTCCGACTTGGTTGCTGGATGCGCGCGGCAACCTTCATTGCCGAGGATGCACGCGCAGCAGCTACCGCGCGCAGGCGGCGGGTATTGCAGTCGACACCCGCAGGAGGAGATCCGCCATGACAGATGCCGAACTCGATCAGCTCGCAATCAACACCATTCGCACACTGTCGATCGACGCGGTCCAAGCCGCGAACTCCGGCCATCCCGGCACACCGATGGCGCTCGCGCCGCTTGTCTATACGCTCTGGAACCGAGTGATGCGCTTCGATCCACAAGATCCGATCTGGCCCGGCCGCGACCGCTTCGTGCTGTCGAATGGCCACGCGTCGATGCTGCTCTGGTCCGTGCTGTATCTTACCCGCACGCAGGCCGTGAATGCCGAGTACGAGACGTTGGGCAGGCCTGCTGTGACCCTCGACGATATCCGGCGCTTTCGCCAGCTTGGGAGTCACGCGCCAGGGCATCCCGAATACCATCTGGTGTCCGGTGTGGAGACAACCACCGGCCCGCTCGGACAAGGCATTGCGACCAGCGTCGGTATGGCCATCGCGCAGCGCTGGCTCGCTGCGCGGTACAATAAGCCGGATTTTGCCATCTTCGAATACGACATCTATGCCGTGTGTGGAGACGGATGCCTGATGGAGGGCGTTGGCTCTGAAGCGGCGTCGCTCGCCGGCCACCTTGGCCTCGACAATCTGTGCTGGATCTATGACAACAACCACATCACGATAGAAGGCAGCACGCGGCTGGCGTTCACCGAAGATGTCGCCGTTCGTTTCAGCGGCTATGGCTGGAATGTCCTTCACGTCGGTGATGCCAACGACATCGCCCGCATTGAACGGGCGTTGGCAAAGTTTCGCGACACGAACGGCCGGCCGACGCTGGTGATACTCGACAGCCATATTGGATACGGCTCGCCACACCGCCACGATACGGCCGCGGCGCATGGCGAGCCGCTCGGCCTTGAAGAGGTCAAGCTAACCAAGCGCGCCTATGGTTGGCCCGAAGACTCGAATTTTCTGGTACCTGACGGCGTTCTCGACCACTTTGCCACCGGCGTCGGTGTCCGAGGTGCTGAAGCCCACACCAAATGGCAGGATCTGTTCGCCGACTACCGCTCGAAATATGCGGCGCTGGCGACCGAGATCGACCAGATGCAGCAGCGCAAGCTTCCGGCAGGCTGGGACCGTAACCTGCCGTCATTCCCAGCAGATTCGAAGGGCGTCGCGGGTCGTGAGGCGTCGGGAAAGGTCCTGAACGTTCTGGCGCAGAACGTGCCCTGGTTGATCGGCGGTTCGGCCGATCTGGGTCCATCGACCAAGACGCTCCTGACGTTTGAAGGCGCAGGCGATCTTGAGCCCACCACACCGGGCGGCAGGAATTTGCATTTCGGCATCCGCGAGCACGCGATGGCTGCAATCCTGAACGGTCTGGCGCTATCGAAACTACGGCCGTTCGGCGCGACCTTCCTGATTTTCAGCGACTACGCCCGGCCTGCGATACGACTGGCCGCGCTGATGGAGCTACCGGTGGTCGTTGTTTTTACCCATGATGCCATGGGCGATGGCGAAGACGGCCCAACGCATCAACCGGTCGAGCATCTCGCCTCGATGCGGGCAATACCGGGTCTGACGCTGTTCCGGCCGGGTGACGCCAGCGAAGTCGTCGAGGCCTATCGCTACGTCATGCAGCTTCGTCATCGGCCGGCCTTGTTGGCGCTGTCTCGTCAGCCGTTACCAACCCTCGATCGCAGCAAGTACGCATCCGCATCCGGGACCGCGCGAGGCGCCTATGTGCTTGCCGACCCCCCTGAGGGGAAGCCGGACATAATCTTGATTGCCACCGGCAGTGAGTTGAGCCTCGCGGCCGACGCTCACGAGAGACTTACCTTGGATGGTATCCGCTCGCGCGTGGTCTCGATGCCGTCCTGGGATGTCTTCGAACGCGAGACGCAGGAATACCGCGATGCCGTCTTGCCACCAGAAGTCACGGCACGTCTTGCAATCGAGCAGGCGTCAACGTTCGGCTGGGAGCGGTACGTCGGGAGGACTGGCCGTGTCATTGGCATGCACACTTTTGGCGCTTCCGCTCCACTGAAGGCCTTGCAGCAGGAGTTCGGATTCACCGTCGATCATATCATCGCCGCGATCAAGGCGCTGTTGCAGCCCTCGAAAGCCGCATAGCATGGACGCTGTCGGGCAAACCGTTTCACCCCGCTCGGCTGAGCATGCCAGGCTTGCCGACTCCTCGCCCGATATTCCCAGCGACTGGAAAGAGATTGGGCCTTACATCAGTGAGCGGGCCTGGGGGACGGTGCGCGAGGACTACAGTGCCGATGGACAAGTCTGGAAATACTTCCCTTACGAACACGCACGCTCGCGCGCCTATCGGTGGAACGAGGACGGTCTTGCCGGCCTTTGCGATCGAGCGCAGCGCCTGTGTTTTGCTCTCGCCTTTTGGAATGAACGTGACCCCTTCCTGAAGGAGCGTATCTTCGGTCTCAGTGGTCCAGAAGGAAATCACGGCGAAGACGCCAAAGAGTACTGGTGGCACATCGACGCAACACCGACCAGTTCGTGGCTTCGTTGGCGCTACCACTATCCCCACGAGGAGTTTCCCTACGCATTGCTTCGACAGGAGAACGCAAGGCGCAACAAGGACGAGCCCGAATTTGAACTAATGGATACAGGTGTTTTCGAAGGGGATCGTTACTGGCAGATCACGGCGGACTACGCCAAAGCATCACCTCATGACGTTTGCATGCGCATCAGCGTTCGTAACGCGGGACCCGATCCGGCCGAGCTTCACGTGCTTCCGACACTGTGGTTCCGCAACCGATGGTCCTGGGAGGCTGGTGTCTCGCGGCCGATAATCAAGGCGACTGCAGAAACCGGCAACGTTGGCGCGATCGCTGAAGAAGAACTGCTGGGCCGCTGGCGCTTCACTGCCGGGGCGGATCCAGCCGGAAGGCCACCGCCCCTGCTGTTCTGTGAAAACGAAACCAATGCCCGGTATCTGTATGGCATCACGTCTGAGCAGACGCCCTATCCGAAGGATGGCATCAACGACCACGTCGTTCACGGTGCGGCGACAGTAAATCCGGCGAGGCAGGGTACAAAAATGGCCTGCTGGTATCGCCTCAAAGTCGCTGCCGGCGAGACCGTCGAGCTCAGGCTTCGCCTCGCGCGTGATGGAGGCGGCCAGACTGCGAACCTCGGGGCAGACTTCGAGCGGATCCACGCCGACCGGAGCCGCGAAGCTGACGAGTACTACACAGCGCTGCGCCCCGACGGCGCGAGCGAGGATGAGGCCGCAGCGATGCGGCAGGCGTTCGCTGGAATGCTGTGGAGCCAGCAGTTCTACCATTACGACGTCGCGCGCTGGCTCGACGGCGACATCATACGTCCGCCCGAGGCACGTACGTCCGGTCGCAACACCAACTGGCGCCATCTCAACAACCACGACATCATCGCCATGCCCGACACATGGGAATATCCATGGTATGCCTCATGGGACCTCGCCTTCCATTGCGTGGTGCTGGCGCACATCGATCCTTCGGCGGCCAAGCATCAAATGCTGCTGCTGGCGCGCGAATGGTACATGCACCCGAACGGCCAGTTGCCGGCTTATGAATGGAATTTCGGAGACGTGAATCCGCCAGTTCAAGCGTGGGCCACGCTCGCGGTATTCCGGATCGATGGCGGAACCGATTTCGATTTTCTGGCGCGCGCTTTTCAAAAGCTCCTGATCAACTTCACCTGGTGGGTAAATCGAGAAGACGCATTTGGCGACAACGTCTTCCAGGGCGGCTTTCTCGGGCTTGACAATATCGGCCCGTTCGACCGCTCGCAGATACTCCCCGACGGCGATGTACTTGAGCAGTCGGATGGCACGGCATGGATGGCCAAGTTCTGTCTCAACATGCTGGAGATGGCTCTGCTGCTTGCCAACCATCAGCCCAGCTACGAAGATCTCGCGGTAAAGTTCTTCGAGCATTTCGCTCTGATCGCCGCCGCCATGAGCAAGCTCTGGGACGACCAAGACGGCTTTTTCTACGATCGGCTTCGCAAGCGCGACGGCTCGACTTTCACGGTGCGCGCGCGTTCCATGGTTGGACTGCTGCCAATCTTTGCGGCGGTACAGCTCGATGCCGCGCTGTGGGAACGACTGCCAATGTTCCGCAAACGCGCGCGCTGGTACATCGAGAACAAGCCGGGTCTTGCCGAATTCCTGCACATGCCGCCGAGCAATGAACTCCCTCGGCTGATCTCGCTGATGGGCAAGTCGCGCATGAAACAGATTCTCGCGCGTATGCTCGACGAGTCGGAATTTCTGTCGCCTTACGGGCTGCGATCGCTGTCGCGTTACCACCGCGAACATCCCCTCATTGTCGACATGGACGGACATATCGCTCGTCTCGACTATGAGCCAGGCGAATCTCGGACCGGACTGTTCGGCGGCAATTCGAACTGGCGCGGACCGATCTGGTTTCCACTCAATTTTCTCGCAATCGAGTCGCTGCGACATTTGCATGCCAATTTTGGGAAAGACTTCACCGTTGAATTGCCGACAGGATCAGGCAGGCAGGCGAGCCTCGAACAAGTGGCCGAAGAACTCGAGCGCCGACTACTCGGATTGTTCCTCCGGAACGCAGAGGGTCAGCGACCAGCGCTCGGATTAAATCCCCGCTTTCAGCGCGGCGGGGCGTGGTGCGATTTATTGCTCTTCTACGAGTATTTTCACGGCGATACTGGCAAGGGCCTCGGCGCCTCGCATCAGACCGGCTGGACGGCTCTCGCCGGCGCGCTGGTGGCTAATCGGCGTCTGCGAAATGAAAAAAAATCAGCTTGATTGTTCAAGGAACCAACGCGCATTTGGAAAGAAAGGCCAAGACGCCCCTCCAGCAACTTCAATGTCTTAGCAGCCCTTTCCGTATTCGGCGGGTAATGGCCGGCCGACGAAAGGCCCCTCGCGACCGGCTTGGAGAAAGATCTTTGGTTTGGCCCGTTCAACGGAGGCCTCGCGTTCGCTCGCAATCGACCTATTTTAACCGAGCCGGGTGATTTTTCTCCTCCTCAAGACCGCAGGACCGAGGACCCGTCGTCGCGACCAGAACCGCGGAGATCCGCGATGCCTTTCAAGGTCCAGGTTGGCCCGCACCAGGTTTCAATCCATCACGGGCAGACAGTCCTGGTGAGTGAACCAGACGGGCAAATTCGCTGGCCAAGCGAGAAGGGACTCTATTTCTTTGACACAAGGGTCATCAGCAGCTGGAGCATCTACGCGAACGGCGAGCCTTGGGAACTCCTCAATGGAGGTGCGATTGCGCACTACGCCTCGCGAATCCATCTGACCAATGGAAGCATCCCCACCACCGATGGCATCATTCCGCCGCGCACACTTGGTCTCGTTGTCAGCCGGCTGATCAGCGAGGGAATGCACGAGGACCTCGAAGTCACCAATAGCGGCATGCGGAAGGTGGACTTTCAGCTTGAGATCGCGCTGCGTTGCGATTTCGCGGACATATTCGAAGTCAAATCGAAAAACATCGTGCGCCGTGGGCATATCGCCACGACGTGGTCGCAGACCAGGCAGCAACTGCGGACCAGCTATCGCAATGGCGATTTCGTTCGCGCCGTGATCGTGGCACCGTCGCACGATCAACCCAAAGCAACCTATTCCAATGGTCGACTCAACTTCGAAATCGCCCTGAATCCCGGTGAAGCCTGGCACTGCTGCTTGCTTTACACCTTGGAGGACGGTGAGCGAAGCCATCGCCCGCCACGTGAGTGCGCCGACGAACATCACAAAGTCCATGGTGAAAGCTTGTCGGACTGGCTGCGAGCGGTGTTGAAAATACGTTGCAGCAACGAGGAGTTCTACCGCCTTTATCGGCAGGCCCTCGAGGATATGGCGGCGCTCCGATTGCCGATCTTTGGCACGGATCACAAAGTGTTCCTTCCGGCTGCCGGCTTGCCCTGGTTTATCGCCCCGTTCGGCCGCGACAGCCTGATCGTTTCGCTGCAGAACCTCTTGATCTATCCTGACTTTGCCCGTGGCAGCCTCGACATCCTGGGTTCACTGCAGGCGACTGCCGAGGACGACTACCGTGACGCCGAGCCAGGCAAGATCCTGCACGAGATCCGCTACGGTGAGCTCGCCTACTTCAAGCTGATCCCGCACACGCCCTATTACGGCACGGCCGATGCGACGCCCCTTTACCTCATCACGCTGCATGCCGCCTGGCGGGCAACGGGAGACAAGGCGCTGCTCGAGCGGCATCTTGCGACGGCAGAGAATTGCCTGTCCTGGATCGACCGCTATGGCGATCGCGATGGCGACGGATTTCAGGAGTATCAGACAAGGTCCCCGGTGGGCTACGAAAACATGGGCTGGAAGGACTCTGGTGACAGCGTGGTCTACCCGGATGGATCGCTCGTCAAAGGGCCCAAAGCGCTCTGCGAATTGCAGGGCTATGTCTACGACGCGTGGCTGCGCATGGCTGAGATATACGATGAGCTCGGCAAGCCCGACCGTGCCGGCGAGCTGCGACAAAAGGCCGAGACGCTGTTCAAACGATTCAATGACGCTTTCTGGGATGAAGAATCGGGCTTTTACGCCTTTGCGCTCGACGGTGAAAAGAAGAAAGTGCTGACAGTCGCGTCCAATCCGGGTCACTGCCTGTGGTCCGGCATCGTACCACCGGAACGGGCTGCCAAAGTGGTAAAGCGTTTGATGGCATCCGACATGTGGAGCCGCTGGGGCATCCGGACGCTCTCTGCCCTGCACCCCTCGTTCAACCCGTACAACTACCAGACTGGATCGGTCTGGCCGCACGACAATGCCATGATTGCGTTGGGGTTCAAGCGATATGGTTTCGGAGCCGAGGCCGCACGGATCGCGCGCGACATCAGCGAAGCGGGAAGTCACTTCCTGTCGAACCAGTTACCCGAACTATACACGGCGATCGAGCGCGACGAAGACAGCTTTCCGGTACAATATCTCGGGGCGAATGTGCCCCAGGCTTGGGCTGCCGGTTCGGTTTTCGCCCTCATGCATGCGATCCTCGGGATCGTACCTGACGCGCCACGCGGAAAATTGTATGTCGACCCACTGCTGCCGCAATGGCTGCCCGACTTGACGCTGCTCGATCTTCGAGTCGGCCGTCACAGATTTGATATCAAGTTCTGGCGCGACGGGGAAGAAACGCTGTTTGAAGTGCTCAAGGGTGATCCCAAGGCGGTCATCAAAAGCAGCTTCTGTGCACAAATGGTCTAGAGTCCGCATACGGCAGGCGGAACGATGCTCCCAGAACCACACACTACTCGAAACGCCGTACTGCCCGTTGAAAGCTTGAAAGAGCTCGACTGGTTGAACTTCTTTCTCGCTGCCCTGCTTACGGGTTTTGGTCCCTTTGTTGCAGTCCATCTGGCGGAAAGCGGATGGGCACCTGCAAGTGTCGGCGTCATCCTGTCCGTCGGCGGGTTGGCTGGCCTAGCCACACAAGTCCCGGCAGGTGAATTGATCGATATGGTCGCGGCAAAGCGCGCACTGCTTGGCATCGCGGCTACCGCGGTCGCTTTGGCCTTGACGATTTTCGGGTTGCGGTCCGATTTCTCGTCCATCGCAGGCGTCGCCATTATTCAGGGCGGTGCTGGCAGCATCCTCGGTCCAAGCGTCGCCGCCATCAGTCTAGGCTTGGTTGGGCACGACGCGCTTGCCGAGCGACTTGGTCGCAATCAGCGCTTTGCATCGATCGGAGGGTTGTCCGCGGCCGCGATCATGGGGGCCGTTGGATATCTGCTGTCCACTCGTGACATATTTCTGGTCGCCGCTGCGCTGGCGATCCCACTACTATGGACACTCTTCAGGATACGCGGCGCCGATATTCATTTCGGCCGATCCTGTGGCGCTCCCGATTGTCATTCAACTACGCCAGACAGGGTCAGCCGTCGAACTCTCTTCAAAGACGTCCGGCTTCTTGCCTTCGTGACTTGCCTCTTTCTCTTCCAGCTTGCGAACGCCTCTATCCTCCCGCAAGTCAGCCAAACACTGGTGCATTCCGAAGGACGTTCATCTTCACTGACGGTATCCGCGTTGATCGTGTTGCCCCAGATCGTTGTCGCAGTGTTGGCGCCTTGGGTAGGACGCACCGCTGCGACATGGGGGCGCCGACCACTCCTGTTGCTTGGACTTGCGGTCGTGCCGATTCGCTCCGGGCTTTTTGCATTGACGGCTGATCCGACCTTGCTTGTCATCATTGAGTTGCTGGACGGCTTCAGTGGTGCGACGATGGGCGTGCTGACGACGCTCGTCATTGCGGACCTCACGAACGGGACTGGCCGGTTCAACCTGGCCCAAGGGGTCACAGGCACATTTTCGGGGCTCGGCGCCTCGCTCAGCACGTCGATAGTCGGAATTGTTACGCAGAGATACGGCTATACGGCTGGCTTGCTGAGCGTGACGGGTGTCGGTCTTATGGCCGTGGTAATTATCTTGGTGTTCATGCCAGAGACAAAACCACCGGCACGTCCGCGGCCGCTGGGTTCTGCATCCGCGCATGCCTTTCGGCAGGCTTGATTTGCAGGACAGGAACGTTAGGCAGGCCCGGATACGGTGAAGGGTTACATGGCGCTCGGCGCCGCCGGTGCGAAGACGGGGCATACTCGATGCCGCAGCTATCGGCCAGGCGATCTGAAGCCATCGATATGAAAAGCGGCGTGTTGGGTTCGCCAAGAGCCGTGCAGCCTTGATCGCGGAATCCGCGGCCCTAGCGTAAGAAAACCTGCACTAGCGAAGGTACCGAAACAGCCGGTTCAATGTTTCCAAGGAGGCGCGCCACTCTCTAACAATTTCAACGGGTTGCGCCCGCTGAAAGGTGCCCTAAAGTGCCTTTCGGAGTAGCCTTCAAAAGTAGATGTCTTATATTTCAATGAGTTATGCGCATTCCAGGGATGATGATCAGGTGTTCCAGGCGATGGTGATCACGGATTCCAGTGATCGCGATCAGGTGCGGAGGCGAACACGGCTGACGAGTTTATGTGTGCTGGAAATGGCCTCGTCGTCAAGGCTGGCGGATTGGTTCGAAGATCGTCCCGGCGGTCCATGGGAGGGCCCCGTGCGCGGCGCGGAGTGCCGACGCGCGCGGGAGGGGCCTGTGGGCCGGCGGGGCGATCGTGCGCGAGGTGCCTCACGGTTTTTTCTTTTCGCCAGCCTGACGCCGTAGACTGTCGACTTTGAGCTCGATGCGGTGGGCATTGTGAATGATGCGGTCCAATATCGCATCGCCGAGGGTAGGATCGGCAATGACGTCATGCCATTGCGACACGGGGACCTGACTTGTGATCAACAAGGATCCCTTGTCGTAGCGATCATCGACGATCTCAAGCAGATCACGACGCTGGTCGGCGGTGAGCGGTTCAGGTCCCCAGTCGTCGAGGATGAGGAGATTGACGCGCTGGAGCGCGGTGATCAGGCGCGCCAGACGGCCTTCGCCGCGCGCCTGGGCGAGATCGGCGAACAGGCGGGATGTTCGCTTGTAGAGGACGGAGAAGCCGTCGCGGCAAGCTTTGTTGCCGAGCGCACATGCCAGCCAGGACTTGCCGGTGCCGGTTGGGCCGACAATGACCAGGTGGTTGGCATCACGAATCCATTGCCAGGTGGCGAGGGTTTGGAAGAGCGAACGGTCAAGGCCGCGAGCGGCGCGATAGTCGACGTTCTCGATGGCGGCGGCTTGACGGAGCTTGGCACTGGTCAAGCGGCGCGTGAGGCGGCGGTTGTCGCGAGCGGTGACCTCGCGATCGACGAGGAGGCCGAGCCAATCGGCGTGCGGCATCCCGGCCGCCTCGGGATTGTTCTGTAGTTCGGCGAGGGTATCGGCGGTGGCGGCGAGGCCAAGGGCGCGCAAGCGATCGATGGCGGGGTGAATGAGCATGCTGATCTCTCCTGATCAATTGTAGTAACTGCGGCCACGGATGTTGGCGTGGAAGAGGATGGGCGCCTCCTCGGCGGGCGGCGCGGTTCTGTCCGTGCCGTTCTTGAGGATGGCGGCGACCGATTTGTACGAACGGGCGTTGAGCAGAAGGGCACGGGCGCAGGCGGCGTCGACACGTTCCTGGCCATAGCGCTTGACCAGCCCGAGAATGCCGATGGCGGAGCGGAAGCCTTGTTCTGGATGCGGCCGCGACCGCAGGATGACGTCGATCAGGGTGTCGGCGTCGGGGCCGACCTTGGCGGCTTCGGAACGAATACGCTCATGGGTCCAGTCACGATAGCGGCGATGCGAGCTCGGCATATGCTCGGAAATCGTCGTCGGGCGATGCGGCAGCGTGCTGCGCAGATGCGACGCCACCCGCTTGCCGCGCAGGAAGATCTCGACGGTCTTTTGGGTGATGCGAGCCTCAACCACCTGATGCACGAGGTTGTGAGGGACGCTGTAGTAATGCTTGGCGATCTCGACGTGATAATCGAGGTTAACCCGGCAGCGCTTCCACTCGGCATACTCGTACGGTTCATCCGGCAAGGGGGTCAGCGCCGGACGATCGAGCTCCTCGAACAGTTCGCGGCGACTTCGTCCCCAGCTGCGCAAAGGTCGATCGTTCAGCTCGACAAGAAGCGCGTGGATCGCCTCATTGAGGGCGGCAAGCGAGAAGAAGCGGCGGTTGCGCAAGCGCGCCAGAATCCATCGCCCGACGATTTGGACCCCCACTTCGACCTGGCTTTGTCCCTTGGCCGATACGGCCGCGCCGGAACAATGGCGGTGCGGTAATGGCGGGCGAGATCGGCATAGGTCCGGTTGACCATCGGCTCGTGAAAGCAAGCCCGGGTGATGCCGGCCTTCAGATTATCGCTCACCGTCTGCCGCGTCGTGCCGCCGAAATAGGCAAAGGCCCGAACGTGCGAGGCGATCCAATCCGGCAGGCTCTGGGTGAGGCTGGCTTCGGCGTAGGTGTAGTTCGAGGCGCCGAGCACGGCGACGAAAATCTGCGTGCTGCGCACCTCGCCGCTGAGCCCGTCAACCACCTCCATGGTGTGACCGGCATAGTCGACGAACAGCTTCTCGCCGGCGACATGGACCTGGCGCTGGGTCAGCTTGAGACGGCCGGCCCACTCTTGTAGCGTTCGCAGAACCACGCATAGCTGAAGCTGTCGGAGTTTGCGTCGCAATACTCCTCCCACAACAGCATTAGCGTGACGTTCCTCCGCCGCAGCTCGCGATGAACGAGCGCCCAGTCCGGATGCGGACGCTCGTCGCTGGGCCGATCGGAAGGCGGCGGAAATAGGCGGTTCTCAAGCCAGACGTCGTCATCCAACTCCGGCGGCAACGGCCAGGTCAGGCCGGCGCGGCGAGTTCGATTGAGGTACTTGCAGACCGTGCCCTGGGCCAGGCCCAGGCTGCGGGCAACGGCGCGTTGTGACATGCCGACGCTGTAGTGCAGGCGTAGAACTTCACGAATGTGGCGCATGGACAGTCTCTCGGTCGGCATCTCGATCCTCTGCGGTTAGGCAAAAGACCAAGCTACCCGGGTTGCAGACTGTCAGCGGTGCGCACCTCCTTGGTTGCGCCCGATCACGATCGACTGGAAATAGTGATCACGATGCTCTGGAATGGGTGATCACGATGGCCTGGAATCGGTGATCACGATCGGCTGGAACGCGCAAGTTATGCGCTTTGTGCGCTCGGAGGGCGGTCGCATCTGCTGTGATTTCAAGGACTTGTTGAAATGGGCAAAGAAGTCCGGTGCATTTCCCACCCATAGGTGCCTTTCAGGGTGGATGCCAAAGCTGGCATCACCGTCACGCCATCGGCCCCCCTACAGAGCCTCTGAGGCGACATGAGGAGCGACCTGGCCGTCAGCTCAGGCGTCCGTTTTGCGAGCCAAAAGCGGCGCCTCGATCGCGTAGTTCAGGGCATCGCGCAACATGCGCTCCGCCGCGCCGACTGCGAGCGCCGCGATGTGGATGCGGCCCTTCTCCAGCACCTTCATCGCCGTCTTGAAGCCCCGGCCCTCCTTGCCGCCAATGATCTGCGCGGCCGGCACGCGGCGACGCGGAATACAGGGTTGTCCGCGTAAAAGCGCCCCCGACGCTCGACAAACAATTGACGCGCCTTAGTTGCGGTGGCCCTCTCAACAACCGAGAAGGCAAGTTCGTCCTGAAGTATTTCCGAACAAGCGACGGACGAGAATCAGGTCGCGGACGCAGACCAAAGTTTTAGTTGTCCGGTCAGGCGTAGAGACTGGACCAATAGGCCCGGATGCGCCGCAACAGCGCGATCTGTTCGTCTTCCGAGCCGCTTTCGTCGTAGACCCTCACTGACAGCTTGCGACCAGCGAAGACGAAGAGTTTCCACCTAAGCTGACCTTTCAAAGTGTCGCGGCGCATGGCGCCCACGGAACGACGAAGTCCATCATTTGTCGACAGAGGCCCAGTTACGCGGTGTCGCGCTTCAAGGAAGCCTCGAGAAACGGGACGATCTTTTCAATGACCGCTTCGGGCGCCTGCTCTGGCAAAAGATGTCCGCAGGCGATGTCGAACCCGCTCACGTCATCCGCCCAGCGGCGCCAGACGTCGGCTGCCGTCAACACCCCGGTTTCCATTCCGCTGGCAACGAGGCGCTCGTCGGCCCAAAGCACCATGACAGGACAAGCGATCTTGCGTCCCGCTGCGCGGTCAGCCGCATCATGATCGAGATCGGTGTCATAAGCAGAGCGATAGTCCTCAATCATCGCTTGACGCACGGACGTCTCGCGAAATGCTTCGCGATATGCAGCCACGGCAGCGGGATGCAACTTCTCGATTCCACCTGACATCTGGTTCAAGGTGGCCTCAAGAAAGGCATCAGGATCCGCCGCCAGCATCCGCTCCGGCAAATCGCCCGGTTGAAGAAACAGAAACCAGTGAAATGCGCCCTTGGCGAATTGCCGGTCGACCGCGGGCCAAACATCCAGCGTCGGCACGACGGCGAGCGAACAATAAGCGCTCACACAGTCCGGATGATCGAGCGCGAGCCGATAACCGACACGCGCGCCCCGATCGTGTCCAATAACGGCAAAGCGATCGTGACCGAAAGAGCGCATCATTGCAACGAGCTCCGCGCCTACTGCTCGCTTGTTCCATGGCCCCGCAACCAGAACTCGGCTCTTCCCGTAGCCTGGGAGATCAGGGGCTACGACGCTATAACGCTTCGCCAACGCTGGCGCGACCTCGTGCCAGGTGGCGTGGCTTTCCGGATAGCCATGAAGCAGAAGGAGCGGCGGCCCCTCTCCGCCCGTGACACCCGCAAAGCGCACGCGCGAGGTTTGGCGATCGAGCGGCGAAAAGCTTTTGAACAAATGCGGGGCTCGGGTCATATTGAACAATCTCACTTAGAATTGGTTTTCGCTTCGGCTTGCCTCGGCCGAGAAAGTCATCGGAATGTGCGAATGAAGGTCAGAAGGTCATCCGTTAGCAGTTCTGGCTCCTCGGTCGCCATGAAGTGGCCGCCACGCGGCAGGACGCTCCAGCGCGAGACCTCGAATTGCCGGCGTGCAAAGGATCTAGGTGGAATGCCACCGATTTCCGCGGCCGACAGGTAGAAACCAACGGGCACCTTTACCTGTGACCCATCTACCCTTGCGCCGGGCGGCCAGTCGTAGACAAAATATGGCAGGAACGATGTGGCGATCGTATTGGTCATCCAATAGAGCGTGGCATGGCCGAGGATGATGTCCATGACTTCAGGGTTCGTGAAATTCAGCCCATCGCTCCAGGAAAACCATTTCTCCGCCAGCCAGGCGACGAGTCCTGCGGGAGAATCGCTCAGGCCATAGGCAAGACTGAGCGGTTTGGTTTGCTGAACATGCATGTAGCCGCCTTCCGTGGCAGCCCAATGGTTGCGCGCGTCGAGGTACGTCTGTTCGTCCACCGTCGCGGCGGCTTCGCCCGGCAGCGCCACCCGCAGCGCGTTCGAACTGACATGAATAGCCCGCACGCGTTGCGCGTGCCGTACGCCTAGCCAGGACGTCACCCGAGCGCCGATATCGCCACCGCTGGCAAAAAACCGCTCATATCCGAGCGACGTCATCACGCGTGCCCACAGGTCGGCAATCGCGGCGCCGGTATATCCGCCAATAGCATTCGGTGGGGACGAGAAACCGAACCCGGGCAGCGAGGGAATAACCAGATGGCAGGCATCTTCAGCGCGCCCTCCAAACCGCTCCGGTTGGGTCAGGCGCTCAATTAGCGGAACGATCTCCAGGAAAGTACTGGGCCAGCCGTGGGTTATGATGACAGGCACCGCGTGGGGATGCGGACTTCGGACATGGACAAGGTGGACGCTCACATCGTCTATGGTGAGGAACTCATGAGGCAAAGCGTCGACGCACTGCCGCCAGGTGGCGAAGTCAAACTGATTGGCCCAATATCGGACCAGGCGCCTGGCATCATCAGAGCTCACGCCGGGCGAGCGATCATCACCCGCCTCGTAAGACGGCCAGCGCGTGGCGAGAAGCCGAGCGCGCAGATCGGCAATTTTCTCGCTGGCGTCTGAAAGGGCGACGATAGCAGTCATCTTACACCCAATTCTTCCAGCAACCGCTTTGCCCCTGACACTGCCAAGGTTGCACGCGCAGCCGGTGCCAAACCACTCCGGCGCTCGTTAGGAGCCTCGATGGCGATCGGTATGTCCCGGGGGAAGGCTCTAATAAAATCACCGAGCCAAAGGCCGCCTTCACCCGGATAAAGCCGCCCTCCCCGGGCCTCGGACCGCACTCCTTCAGGCGCCGGGGGGACAGCTGGCGCATCGCACAGGTGCATGTAGGAAAACAGCGCCGGATCATATTGCGCGAGATCCGCCGGACTGCCGCCCGAGCGGCTCAGATGCAGGGCATCCACCAATACTCCGGCATTCGCGGGTCCAACATCTTTCAGCAGCGCCACTGCCTCGGCCAGGGAGCGGATTTCAGAGTACGGGAGGAATTCCAGCATTACCCGTATCCCCCTGAGGTTGGCCCCGGCGCACAGACGGGAAAGATTCTCCATAAGGCGACCGCGATCAGGATCGCGACCCGCCACAACGACGTACTTGGCGTTCAGTTCGACGGCGGCATCAAGAGCAGGCTCCAGCGAGCTGACATCGCTTTCGGCCGAGAGCCAGATCGCCTCCACATCAAATATCTTGAGTCCGGTGTCCGCGAGCCTGCTCTTGATGTTCCGAATCATGTTGGGATCGCCGATAACCGGAACGATATGATCGGTTGGAAACGGCGCCACGATGCGCAGCCCGACTGCATCGTACCCCCCGGCGTGCGCAGCCTCGATCAGCGTGATCGGATCCGCATCAATAACCGTGAAGTGAGCTAGAGAAAGAATTGGCATACCTTATCCTCATGGATTGAAAGCGGCCGGGCACGGCCTCGCTATTGGCTCAGAACAATCGTGCGACCTGACGCGGCCGCTTCCTTCACCGCCAGCGTCGTGTGGAGCGTGCGGACTCCATCAAGACAGGACACAAGTGGAGTCTATTCTCGGCGTATCACGCGGGCGAAGTGTTCGATCTGGCAGACATAGGTATCCCCGCTTTCGGCCGCCAGCATCTCCGCAGTGAGATCGCCGCGCCAGCCGGGCTCGGCCGCATCGCGGTAGTTGAAGTATTGGAGCGTCGGCAGCGTCACAGAGCCTTCTGTCCCGGCGAAAACATGGGACCTGACCCTCTGCCGCTTCATCCGGTCGGACATTCCTCGCATCAGATCAAATTCGCCTGAGGCCAGATCCCACGAAAGAACGGGGAGACAGCGGTATCCGAAAGGCTGATCGTTGCAATGGCACCGCTCTCGAACTGCAGCAGCACTGCGGCAGTATCTTCAACTGGAAACCCGCGCACCGCGTTCGAACTAACCGCCTGGAACGCACGGATTTCGCCGAACAAGAAGCGGATCAGATCAATCTCGTGAATGAGATTGATCAGGATGGGTCCGCCACCGGCCTTGTCTTCGCCAATCGAGATCAAAATAGCTGGCCGACTTCAGCTGATTGTACATGACCGTCGCCGTGACCGGTCGCCCTATGAGCCGGTCACGAATGGCCTGACGCACACGCTGGACGGCGGTATTGTGACGGCGATGGTGTCCGACCAGAACTGGCACATCACGCGCGTCCGCTGTTTTGCACATTTCGCGAGCAGACTCGACTTGATCGGCCACGGGTTTTTCGACTAGGACTGCAATGTTTCGTTCGATACAGGCGAGCGCCACCGGCACATGCTGCGCGTTCGCACAGCGACAACGACGCCGTCGAGCTTTTCTTTCCTCAGCATTTCGTAGTAGTCGGCGTAGGCAGATATATCTTCCGCCCAGGCGAAGTCCAGGGCCGACGGTGTTGGGTCAGAAACAGCAATCAACGCTGTTTGTGTGGACTGTCTGATAACCTTAAATGCGTCTTACCGATCGTGCCTAGGCCAATGATGCCGAGTCGCACTGAAGCCATTTGACTTCTCTAAACTTGGTTACGCGACATCTTGGCCATCATCGAGTTGCCGGGTGTGAACGACAGCGACCTGCAAATCGATGCCCAGGATAATTCCATCCGGATCTTAGGGAAGAAGGCAGTCGACTATCCCGAGGAGGGCGAGCCTGCATAGACGCGAGCGCGTCTCCGGTGAGTTCGACCGAACGCTGTCATTCCCCGTGCAGATCGAGGCGGATGGCATCAAGGCCGAATTTAGAGACGGCATTTTGGCGGTATTTGTGCCGCGTGTGGAAAGCGACAAGCCACGCAACATCAAATCACCTGAACCGCAATCTGTCGCCACCTGTTCGTCCCGACAAGCGGAGAACCGGTGTGGCTTAGCAGCTTTAAGGAGATACGATCATGGCTTCTAAGAAAGAACTGCAGGTCGCGCAGAAGCGCGAGCTGGAAAAAAGAAGGAGGAGACTACGATCCCGGCGCGGATATTCCTGCCCGGACGTCGCCGGATGTCGCAGAGGGGCCAAGAGCTGCCTTCCTCAACTGAGGCTTGGGCCCAGCAGCTCCGACCTTTCTGCACGCTGCAATGCGCCACAATAATCACCTGGCAAAAGCAGGATGAAAGTCTGACCGCGATCAGTTAAGTGGAAGGTCACAACTTTGGAGAGTGCCCGGGCTATGAAGGAAGCGGAGAACTGCCGCACCCAAACCTACGCCAGACCACGCGGTAGCAACCGTGCCCCCTACTCCCACTCAATCATTTCGGACGACGTTTCGTCGTTGTTTTGCAAACACAAATTTCCAAGTCTGACGGACAAATCCCGACGGTATACCCGCCGCAATTTTTCGGAGTTGAATTCACAAGAAAATTTATGCTGTTCGACGGTTTGGCGCCTTCGGGAAGTATCGGGGTCAATCGACTGCGCGGCCACATGAGCTTACCTGAAATGGTTTCTCGCAGCCATTGCAACGCTTGCAGTACCGTCACCGATGAGGAAAACGGAGTTCAGTTTGCACAATGGACGCGCGCACGGCACACTAGACCGTCCAACGATGCGGATCCGCTGTGCGGCAAGTCCGAAGGCCCTATCACGGATTTGAGCTGCGGAACTTCAACGCAAACCTGAGCGGCGATCGGCGGTCCCAATGGCTCGAGTGGCATCAGTCGAGGCCTTCGCATTTCAACTCGCGGAGCTGCTTGTCGACCCATGACGGGTCGTGCGTGCCGGCCTCGATGTTGGTGATCTGCTTCTGCTCGGCTTCGAACTTCGCGGTCGCCGCCTTGAACACCGCATCGGTTTGATCGAACGGCACGCAGAGCAATCCGTCCTCGTCACCGATGATGAGGTCGCCAGGCTCGATGACCATGCCGTCGATCGCAATCGGGACATTGATTTCACCGGGGCCGTTCTTGTACGGACCACGATGGGTGACCCCAGCCGCGAAGACCGGGAAGTCCTGATTTCGGATATAGCTGGCGTCGCGGATCGCGCCGTTGATGATCAGGCCGGCAACTCCGCGCTTGATCATCTGCATCAACATCATCTCGCCGGTGATGGCATTAGTCAGGTCGCCGCCGGCATCAACCACGATGATGTCTCCGGCCTCGGCAAGGGCGATCGCCTTGTGAACCATCAGATTGTCGCCGGGCGGCGCTTTCACCGTCAACGCGGGGCCTGCCAGCACGCCGGCGCGATGCATGGGACGAAGCCGCGCGCCCCCACCCGTCATTCGCGACATACTGTCGCTCACATTCGCCACCGGCAGGCGCGCGAAACGTTCGACCGTGCCGGTGTCGACCTTCTTTTGCCGCTTCAAAATTCTGAACCCTAAAGACATGATGTCCTCTTCGCTCATTGAACGATGTTAGAAGCCGAACAGCTCGGCTGGATTTTCGACTAGGATGCGGCGACGCGTCCTTTCGTCCGGCGACCAATCGGCCAGCAGATCGACCAGCAGCGCATCATCCGGCTTGGTCTCGCGCTGCGTCGGATGCGGCCAGTCGGTGCCCCACAGGATGCGCTGCGGCACCGCCTGCACGTAGGCCCTCGCAACTTCGCTGGAATCCGCATAGGGCTGTCCGAGCTTGCTGTCCTCATAGGGCTCGGTGACCTTCACCCAGGTTCGGCCCTCGTCCAGCATACGGCGCACCGCCGCGAAGGCAGGATGCCGAACGCCATCCGGCTGCGGAATGCGTGCGAGATGATCGATCACGACCTTGGTAGGCAATGCCCGGATGACGGCTTCATGCGTCGCGATCTGTTCGCCCGTCATCAGGATCTGCACGTGCCATCCGAGCGGATGGATGCGCTTCGCCAGCGTGGTCAGCATCTCCGGCGTTGTCGTGCCCCATGTCTGGGGCGATACGAAATTGACGCGGATGGCCCGGATGCCGACATCGTTCAACGCCCGCAACTCCGCCTCCTTCACCTCGGTGTCAACAACGGCGACGCCGCGTGCGGCAGCTCCAAGCTGGCTCAACGCGTCGACGAGACACCGATTGTCAACCCCGTAGGTCGATGGCTGGACCACCACACTACGCGACGTGCCCAGTCGCCGCTGCAGCAAGCGATAGTCAGCGACGGTCGCTCCGGGCGGAAAGCCCTGGCGCCAATGCGGCGAGACGGGAAACCGGCCGTCATAGATGTGATGATGGCAGTCGCATGCGCCCGCCGGCACGTCGAGGCGCGGCGGGGCCGATCCGGTGCTGTTCGGCACGGCCTGCTCGACCCCGGCAGCCCATGCCCCGGTGCCGGCGGCGAGCATGCCGGCGAGGACGCCACGCCGGGTGATGGAATGCGGCGGCAGGTTGATACGCGCGCTCATGGCTTCACCGTAGCTACGTCCATCATGCGTGCGGCACTGCGCCCAAGCACGAGGACGCAGACCGCGGCTACAGCGCAGAGCAGCGCGAGCGGCAACATTCCGAGCACAAAGCTGCCCGTCGATTGCTTGACCAGTCCGACCACGTTCACCATCAGGCCGCCGCCGATCAGGTTGGAGATCGCGTTGATGCCGGCGAGACCCGCCGCCAGCGTGCTCGCCGAGAGCCAGCTTGCCGAAAGTGCCCAGAACGGCCCCTTGAAGGCATAGGCGCCCACCAGACAGCAGGTGACCATGATGATCGTCGGGACCACCGCAGTGCCCGTCAGGCCCAGGGCCGTGAAACCGCCAGCCGCGAGCAAGAGCGTCAGTGCCGTGTGCCAGCGGCGCTCACCCGTCTTGTCGGAGTGGCGCCCCCACAAGACCATGACCACCGTCGCAATGCCGTAGGGAATCGCGTTGACCAAGCCGGTCTGGAGGTTCGTGAGTCCGAATGACTTCAGGAGCTGCGGCTGCCAGACAGACAGGACGCTTCCCGTTGCGGACGCGCCCGAACAGACGAGTGCCATCACCAGAAAGTACTTGTTGGTGGCGAGTTGCCAGAGCGAGAGATGCCCGACGGGCTTGCGCGCGGCCGCGTCTGCCGCCATGCGCCCGGTCAACCATTCGCGCTGCTCGTTGGTCAGCCAGGATGCCTGTGCCGGCTTGTCGGTCAGAACGAACAGGCAGGCGAGGCCCAGCAGGATTGTGGGCAGACCCTCCAGGATAAAGAGCCACTGCCAGCCGCGCAAGCCGAGCGCACCGTCGAGTTCGAGCAGGCCGACCGAGAGCGGCGAACCAAGAAACGTGGCGAGCGGAATCGACACCGTAAACGTCGCCAGGATGCGCGCCCGATATTGCGACGGCAGCCAGTAGGTCAGGTACAGGATGGCGCCCGGAAAGAAGCCCGCTTCCGCCGCGCCCAAGAGGAATCGCATCGCATAGAGCGAGTACGGCCCGACCACGAACGCCATGCCCATGGTCACCAAACCCCAGGTGATCATGATGCGGGCGATCCAGCGCCGGGCGCCGATCCTCTGGAGCGCCAGATTGCTCGGCACCTCGACCAGAAAGTAGGAGACGAAGAAGAGACTGGCGGCAAAGCCGAACATCGCCGGCGTCAAGCCCAGATCCTTGTTCATCTGCAAAGCCGCGAAGCCGACGTTCACACGATCGAGCAGCGCAAAGAAGTAGCAGATCATCAGGAATGGAACGAGGCGCAGCAGCACCCGGCGCATCGTCACTTTCTCGATCTGATCGAGGTCTGTCCGAAGGGTCGTCACATCTGTCTCCCTGACCGTCTTGAGTTTTTATTCGGCCGCCTTCGCTTTGGCCGTCATCTTCGCCACGACCGCGTCGATCGCAATTTTGTAGTTTTCGGGTACGACGCCGTTGAAGTGATCCTTCAGGCCCAGACTGTTCTTCCACCGCAGCCGGGCCACGGTCGCGCGCGCCATCATCGGATCGACCCCGGCGTCCTCAACCGCCTCGGCGGCCATCTCGACCTCCTCGGTGCGACGCTTGGCGTGGATGACGCCGGAAGGCGTGAGGCTCTCGACCGTATCCATGAACGGCCGGGTCAATGTCTTCGAGGCTGATGCGAGCACAACCTCGTCGAGGCCGTAGGCGCGGGCCGCCAGCAGCGTCTCGTCGATCAGCGCCTCGATGCCCTTGATCAGGACGGAACGAAGGATCTTGATGCCGGACGCCGTGCCGAGCTTTTCGCTGACATATTCGATGCTCATGCCCCAGGGCACCAGCAAATCGACCACGCGCTGCCCGGCCGAACCGCTCGACATCATATGCATCGAATAGCCGTTCTTCGGCGTGCCCATGATGGAGCCGTCGCCGAGCGTGGCGCCCGTCCTGGCCAGACGCTCCGCGACGCCGTACTTCACCTTCGGCGTGGCTGAGGCAAAGTCGAGGAAGGTGTGACGGCCGTCGAGCACGGGCGCGAACGCGTCCGCGCTTTGCAACGAGGCGGAGCCAGGCGTCACGCTGAAGATCAGTTCGGCAGCGTCGGCCAGTTCCTTGTTCGACTTGACCAGCGTGACGCCGGCGGCGTTGGCACGACTCTGGATCAGGTCCGCATAAGGTCCGTCGAACGCGTATTTGTCGTAGCACAAGATCTGCTGCAGACCGGCTTCGCGCAGGCCCTTGCCGAGTGTGCTGCCGATCTCGCCATAGCCGACCAGGCCGAGACGAAACTGTTGCTTCTGGCTCATTGCGTTTTCCTTCGATGAGTTTGCGGTCACGCCCGCGCGGTTTTTGCCAGGGCCGATGCGCTGCCCTGCAGACTGAGGCCGACGATCCGGATGAGGATGGCGGCCAGGATGAGGAAGGCGGCAACCGAGATCAGCGCCCATGAGAAACTGCCGGTGGCCTGGCGGATTTCGCCGATCAAATAAGGGCCGACGAAACCGCCGAGATTGCCGATCGAAACGATCAGCGCGAGCCCGCCTGCGGCGGCGCTGCCGGTGAGGAAGCTCGACGGGATCGGCCAGATCGTGGACTGGTAGCACATGATCCCGACGACGGCGCCGCACAGCGCGATGATCGAGATCAGCGCCGACGAGGTCGCATAGCCGCATACGATCAGCGAGGCGGCACCGAGCAGCAGCGCGGAGGCGACGAACCAGCTTCGCTCGCCGCCCCGGTCGGACAGCCGCGCCCACAGCATCATGGTGATGGCGCCACAGACGTAGGGAATCGCGGCGAGGAAGCCGACCGTCACGATAGAGAAGCCGAACCCCTTAAGGATTTGCGGCATCCACAGACCGAGACCGACCGAGCCGATGATGGCGCAGAAGTTGACGGCCGCGCACACGAGAACGCGCCAATTGGTGAACGCATCCTTCAGTGAGGAGGAATGCTTGGCGGCGATCGCCTGACGCTCGCTTGCAAGCGTCTCGGTCAGCCAGGCTCGTTCCTCATTGCTCAGCCATTTGGCCTGCTCGGGCTTATCAGTCAGCGTGAACAGGCAGACGAAACCGAGAATGCTGGCGGGCAGGCCTTCAAGGATCAGCAGCCACTGCCAACCATGCAGGCCGGCGACGCCGTTGAGGGCGAGTAGCGAGCCCGAAAGCGGCGCGCCGAGGATGTTTGCGATGGGAATGCCGAGCAGGAACGCTGCGGTCGCGCGGCCACGGATGCGGGCCGGGAACCAGTAAGTGAAATACAGAAAGACGCCCGGTGTGAAACCGGCTTCGCCGAGGCCGAGCAGGAAGCGCATGGCGCCAAAGCTCACCGGACCAACGGCGAACGCAGTGGCGGCCGACAGCAAGCCCCAGGTAATCAGGATGCGGGCGATCCATTTGCGCGCGCCGACGGCTTGCAGCGCAAGATTGCTGGGAACCTCCGCCAGGAAATAGCCGAGGAAGAACAGACCGGCGCTCCAGCCGAACTCCGACGGCGAGATGCCGAGGTCGTGGTTCATCGTCAGGCTGGCGACGCCGACATTCACCCGGTCGAGATACGCAAAGATGTAGCAAAGCAGAAGGAAGGGAACGATGCGCCACATCACCTTCGAGAGGATGCGCTCCTCTTTGGGTGTGAAGCCTGTGCCGGCCGAAGCGGCGGATGTCGTTGCCATGGGTTCCTCCAGATCGGCCGTTGTGCCCCGGCCATGGCGCCCGATAGCAAAAACAGAACGGCGTTGCAATTTATTTTGAAACGGTGTTTCATTTTAGAGAGGCCCATGAAAGTGCTTGCGCCCCGTCCATCAGGCGCGTTCCACTCGAAAAATGAAGCGCCGGCCGTCGGTTACGGCATTCGGCGGGCCCGGGGAGACACCATGCTGCCACGCGTTTCCGATATGCTGGCCCCTGCTCCGCTGCATGCCGAGCTCCTCGCGGAGCTTCGCCTGCGCGCCTTCGAGGGCGATCTGACGCCTGATTATGCCGACCGGATCGTCTCGGCGACCGACAACTCGATCTACCAATTGCTTCCGCAGCTGATCGCCTTTCCGCGCAGCGTCAACGATCTGGTGCGCCTTGCGCGCATCACCGCGGAAGAGCGCTTCAAGGACATCGTGTTTGCTCCGCGCGGCGGCGGAACCGGCACCAATGGCCAATCGCTGACTGAAGGCCTGGTGGTGGATGTCTCGCGCCATATGAACCGCATCCTTGAGATCAACCCGGAACAGCGCTGGGTGCGGGTGCAGGCCGGCGTGGTGAAGGATCAGCTCAACGCCGCGCTCGCCGAGCACGGCCTCTTCTTTCCGCCGGAGCTCTCCACCTCCAATCGCGCCACGATCGGCGGCATGATCAGCACCGACGCGAGCGGCCAGGGCTCCTGCCTCTACGGCAAGACGCGCGACCACGTGCTGGAGCTGACGACCGTGCTGCTGGACGGGACAGTCTGGACCTCGCGCCCGATCGAGGACGGGGAACTGCAGCAAATCAAGCAGCGCAGCGACCGCGTCGGCGCGGTTCACCGGCTGGTCGATGCAATCCAGCGCGAGCAGGCGGACCTGATCGCGACTCACTTTCCGAAGCTAAACCGCTGCCTGACCGGCTACGACCTCGCGCACATCCGCGACGAGCGCGGACGCTTCAACCTGAATTCGATCCTGTGCGGCAGCGAAGGCACGCTGGCGCTGATCGCTGAAGCCAAGCTCAATTTGGTGCCTATTCCCAAGCACAGCGCGCTGGTCAATGTGCGCTATGGCAGCTTCGATGCTGCCCTGCGCGACGCGCAGGAGTTGATCCGGTTCGGCGCCGCCTCGATCGAGACCGTGGATTCCAGAGTGCTCGGCCTCGCCCAGGACGATGTGATCTGGGAGTCGGTCCGGCAATACTTCCCCGAGGACGACGGACAGCGCGCTACGGGCGTGAACCTCGTCGAATTCGTCGGCGACGTCGAGACCGATGTCGAAATGTCGGTGCGCAAGGTGACCGACGCGCTCGCGTCCGCCGGGCCGTCGCGCGGCCGCCGTGGCTTTACCGTGGCGCGCGGCGAAGCCGATGTCGGCGCGATCTGGGACATGCGGAAAAAATCGGTCGGCCTGCTCGGCAACATGCAGGGCGACAAGCGGCCGATCCCTTTCGTCGAGGACACCGCCGTCCCGCCGGAACACCTCGCCGACTACATCGCCGAATTCCGCGCCGCGCTGGACGCCCGCAAACTTACTTACGGCATGTTCGGCCACGTCGATGCCGGCGTGCTGCACGTGCGCCCCGCGATCGACATGAAGGATCCGGCACAGGAGCTGCTGATCCGGGAGATCACCGAAGACGTGGTGCGCATCACCAAGAAATATGGCGGTCTGCTGTGGGGCGAGCACGGCAAGGGCGTTCGCTCCGAATTCTCGCCGCGCTTCTTCGGCCCGCTCTATCCGACCCTGCAATCGATCAAGGCTGCGTTCGACCCGCGCAACCAGCTCAACCCGGGCAAGATCGCTGCGCCCGAGGATGGAAAGCTGCTTGCAATCGATGGGCTAACGACGCGCGGCCAGCTCGATCGGACCATTCCCCGCTCCGTCCGCGCCGCCTATGACGAAGCGCTCCACTGCAACGGCAACGGCGCGTGCTTCACCTGGGACGCGGATGAAGCGATGTGTCCGTCCTACAAGGCGACGCGCGATCGCCGGCATTCGCCGAAGGGCCGCGCCTCGCTCGTTCGCGAATGGCTGCGTCAACTGGCGGCGCGCGGCGTCGATCCGGTCGTCGAAGCAACTGCACTGCGCAGCGGCGCGCCGTGGCGGAATTTTCCCGCGCGGTTGCGCAATACATGGTCCCGTGCGCCCGACTTCTCGCATTCCGTGATGGATGCGATGGACGGCTGCCTCGCCTGCAAGTCCTGCAGCGGGCAGTGCCCGATCAAGGTCGACGTCCCCACTTTCCGGGCAAAATTCCTCGAACTCTATTATGGCCGCTATCTGCGGCCGTTGCGTCATCACATGGTCGCATCGCTGGAGGCGATGCTGCCGGCGCTCGGCAAAGTGGGCTGGCTGTACAATCTGCTTCTCGATAGCCCGGCGGGCCGCGCAGTGATGCGCGCAATCGGGCTGGTGCACACGCCAAAATTCTCCGGCGTCTCACTGCAACGAGAATTGGCGACGCGCGGGATTGCAATGGCAACGCCGAAGGCGCTGGCCGCGCTGCCGGCCGGAGAGCGTTCGCACAGCGTGGTGCTGGTGCAGGACGCGTTCACGAGCTGGTACGAGACGCACGTCGTGCTTGTGGTGCTCGATCTGATGCAGGCGGTCGGGTTCAAGCCGTTCGTCGCGCCGTTCCTGCCGAACGGCAAGCCGCTGCACGTGCACGGCTTCCTCGGCGCCTTCGATCGCGGCGCATCGCGCAACGCCGCGATGCTGCGCGAACTGGCCGCGACCGGCGTCGAACTGGTCGGCATCGACGCATCGATGACGCTGACCTATCGCTCGGACTACAACATATTGCCTGAAGCGGACCGTCCGCCGCCGGTGCTGCTGATCCAGGAATGGCTCGCCCGACACAGTGACGCAATTCCGAGATCGCTGGCTGCCCCCAACGAATATCTGCTGCTGCCTCACTGCTCGGAGCGCTCGCTCGCCGTGTCCAGCCTGAAGCAGTGGCAATCGGTGTTCGCTGCGACAGGCGCGACACTGCACGTGCTGCCTTCCGGCTGTTGCGGAATGGCAGGGACCTATGGCCACGAGGCTGAGCACCGGGCCACGTCAGAGCAAATCTATGCGATGAGCTGGAGCAAACAGGTGGCGCGATGGGCGCAGAGCGGCCGCCTGCTCGCCACCGGTTATTCCTGCCGATCGCAGGTCAAGATCGTGGACGGGCAGGCCCTGCCCCACCCTGCGCAAGCCTTGCTCGCCTGTCTGCGCGGAGGCTGATCTAATCAGCGTGCGAGAACATCGGCAGGCCCGGCGTCTCGAGTTCGGCGCGGATCAGCGTTCCCGTACGGCTTTCGGTGATGAACAGGCTTTTTCGCTCCGGCCCGCCAAACGCGAGATTGGTGTTGCCGACGCCCGCGCAGGACACGATGCGATCGAGCGGCTCGGCCAACGGCGACAGCCGCCACACCGAGCCGAAGCCGGTGTGGCAGATCAGCAGATTGCCGCCGCTGTCCAGCGCCAGCCCGTCGGGGCCGCCAGGACCGCCATGCAAATGCGCGAAGATGCCGACCTTGGTCGTCAGGCCGCTGGCGGGCAGCGGCACGCGCCAGATCTGGTTGGCGCGCGTCACGGCGACGAGCAGAACGCTCTCCTCCTGATCGACGACGATGCCATTCGGACTCGGGATCGTGTTGAGCAGGCACGTCAGCCGGCCATCGGGCGTCAGCTTCCAGACGCGGCCCGTCGGATCGTGCATCCCGGTCTGACCCTGATCGGTGAAATAGAGGTTGCCCGACGGCGCGAAGACGAGATCGTTCACGCCTTTAAAGCTTTCGCTTGCCGCCGTCTCCAGGAACGGCGTCACCGCGCCGCTCGCGGGATCGATCAGCATGATGCCGCGCTTGTAGTCGGTGATGAAGATGCGGCCGTCGCGGTGGATCTTCAGCCCATTCGGCCAGCCATCGTATTCGGTCACGAGCTCCCACGCGCCTTCCGTGCTGACGCGGAAGATGCGTCCATAAGGAATATCCGTGACGTAGAGCCGTCCCTGGCGGTCGAAGGACGGACCTTCGAGAAAGGAGTCGATCTCGCGGCCGCCTTGGTTGGCATCCGCCCAGGCCGTACGGCGAGATTTCCGGAACTGGTCCGGAAGCCGCGTGAAGACGCTCGTCTCGATGCGGCGCGGCGGATTGAAGAATGTCATTGGACACCTCGCGGAAAGCCGTAAAGCTCGGCCGGGTTGTCGACGAGAATGCGCTTGAAGGCAGCCTCTCCCGCCCATTGGCTGAAGAGATCGAACAGCCGCGCATCATCCGGCTTCTGCTCCCTCTCGGACGGATGCGGCCAATCACTGCCCCAGACCAGCCGCTCGGGCGCGGCCTTGACATAGGCTGCGGCAATGGCGCCGGCATCGGCATAATCGGGTGCGCCCTGCTTGCTCGAGACATACGGCCCCGACAGTTTCACCCAGGTCTTGCCGCGATCGAGCAGGCCGCGAATGACCTTGTAGGGCGCACTTGCCAGACCATCCGGCTGCGGTACCTGCGCCAGATGATCGAATACGAGCTGTCCGGGCAGCGAAGCGAGCAAATCGGCGTTGTCCTCGATCTGCTTGGGGCGCATGTTGATCTGGCAGTGCCAGCCAAGATCGGCCAGCCGCGGGGCAAGCAATCTAAGAGAGCCGACCGAGAGCACACCGGGAAAGCCGAGGTTGAAGCGGACGCCGCGGACGCCTTGTTCGTCGAGCTGCCGCAGTTCCTGATCCGAGACGTCCTCCGCTACGACGGCGATCACGCGAAAATCCTCGGCGCCCAACGCCTGTCGCGACGCGATCTGCAGCCGATTGTCTGTTCCGTAGGTGGACGGCTGGATGATCACGCCGCGTGTCGTGCCGATCCGACGCTGCAGCGCCCCATAGTCGTCGGGCAAGGCGTCTTCGGGCAGCAGCGTGGCGCCCTTCATGACCGGATAGGTCTTGTCATAGGTGTGGAAGTGGCAGTCCGTGGCGCCCAGCGGCGCAGCGAAGCGCGGCTTCTCGGAGCCACTCGACCAACGAACCTGCTCGGCCTGCGCTGCCGCAATCGGCGGAAGAGCGGTTGCCGCGAGTCCGGCCAGCACGGTCCTTCGCGTGAGCCCTGATGCCACGACGTTCGTCCTCCCCATGGATTGTTATGGAGAGGCTTATAGGCCGGCCACGGCGGGACGGCAAGCCAAAATGAAACGCCGTTTCGTTTTATGTGGAGGCGTTTGCAGGGCGCGCAGCGTTCTTCTTGCGCGGGCTTTTCACGGCACCGGGCGGCGTGCCCCCGCATGCGAGCGTTAGCTTATACGCCGCCTCGACCAGCGGCCCCCTGACCTGCTCGGCCCGCGCCTCAGTGAGCCGGCTGATCGGGCCGGAAATGGCCACAGCCCCGACCAAGGTCTCTGAGATACCAAACACCGGCATTGCGAGAGCAGCGGCATGAGGATCGGTCACCCCCGACGTAAACAGCGGTAGCTCATCGTCAGGCTCAACCTGGCGGGATTCGTAGCGAAGCAGCGTCTGGGCGATCGCCGACTTGTCCATGGGACGCGTATCGCCCGGCTGAACAGTCATGCGGATCCGGTTGGTACTTTCCACGCGGAAAAGGCAAAGCCTTTCCTCGCCGTTTCGAACGTAAAAAGACGTCGTCTCACCTGTTTTCGCCGCGAGGTGCTCAAGCACGGGCATGACATGATCGGAAAGACGGAACGCCTGTTGATAGGCGGTCCCGAGCCGTAAGGTCTCGGCGTCAAGCCGATAGGATCCGTCCGACAGCCGAGCGAGCAGCCGGTATTGCTGCAGCGACAAGGCGAGCCGGAGGATCGTGCTCTTGACCAGCCCTGTCCGCTCGGCCAACTCAGCCAAGGTCAAGGCGCTGTCACCCCGACGAAAGGCCGTCAATACTGCTAGCGCCCGTTCGGCCGCTGATACGCCCTTGAGTGCGGGCGGCTTCTTTTCGCTCTGTCTCGCCATCTCAAATCCTCATCTTTGCTTCTCCTACGTCATTCTCGTACCGGTTTGAAGGGCGATGTCCGCGCAGTTAAGAGCGTCGAGGCGAAACTTACTGAGGAGACAGCCGGCAGAGGCCGCAGTCTACGCCCGAGAAGATTGCAATTTCCATGCAGCACGGCAGGAAGAGCGCCGGTCCGACCGAAACGGGCAGTACGTACAACGACAGCAGCGTCCTAGATTCTGAGACCAGCCCCGCCCCTCTGTGCGATCAGGTACGCCGCAGTACTCCGCCAGCGAAAAGCGCGTGGAATCCCGACCTCGATCAGTCTAAGCCAGTGCACGATCTTCAGCGCCTTCAAAGAAGCAGAGGCGAGATCATCAAACTCAAGTGCGCTAAGCTACGAGATAGGCGCCAATGGCACTACCCACTCAATCATTTTGGAGGCCACTACCGCGTTGTTGTCTAAGCACAAACATTCAAAGCTGACGGACAAATCCCGACGGCACATCCGCCGCAATTTTGTGGTCTTGAATTCACAGAAAAATTTGAGCCGTTCGCACTCTCGGCGATTTCGCCACCTATTGGAGTCAATCGACTGATCAGCGCCGCTTGGCTGGCCAAAACTGCCATTACCGCCCTGGTTGGGCGTATGTTCAAATACCGTCAGAGATCAGGAGCGCGCTGGTCCGGTCGTTCGATGGCCCGCACGTGCCGTCGCCGCTGCGCACCAGCCATACTATTCCGCTTTGCGCCAGAAGCGGTTCTTCGCCAGGTCACGTTTGCTCTGCGCACCGCCATCGCGCGACCAGAACGCGACCAGTCGGTGTGAGCTACCTTCAAGTTCTCGGCTGACGACCGTGAACCCTTAATTGCGACCGTACCTCTAGAATATTCGCTGAGTGCCAGAATTGTCGATCTCGGCTCTCGTTAGCAGGGCCCTTTTCGGCGGAAGGGGTGTCCGTCCTCCGGCCGATTCCGCGCGTCAAGTACCGACGGAGCATCTGGGTTACTCCGAGAGCACGCCTCGCGTTGCAGCTTTTTCCCGGTACGATGGATTTGCGCACGACGGAGCGCAAAGGGTGGGACGGCTCTGGCGTGTGTCCAGCCTCGCGCTGGAGCCGTTTCTCGCTTGCAGGAGCCAAGACCGCGCCGCGGGCTGATGCGGTTGCCTAGTGCTTCGCCTCATAGCGAGCTATCCGGCGTGGCCCTTCCCAAAGCTCTACAGGATGGCCGTCAACGAGCTGCTGCGCCAGCTTCCTTGATGTGAGACGATCACTTCGGCCCTGGGCGGACAGGACGTTGACCCGACAAGGGACGCCCTCGAGGCTTGCGCAACGAGCACGCAGCGCTTCAGCCTGCTGTCCGGATTTCGTCGCGACACCAATGTAAGCTGCGGCGCGCGTTCGATGAATTTTACCGATGGGCACACGCGCACCAAGCGGACCCGAGCACAGATCGCAGCCGATGCCACCCTCAAGGCTCATAGCGGGACGGCCGGCGCCAAGGCGGCGTGTCAAGCCGACGGGCTTCTCGGAGAGCTACTGGCGGCGCTTGGACCGACGCCGTTGCCTATGCCGGCAGCACTATCACCTTCGTCTTGACGGGCGTTCGCGAATAGAGGTCGAGCATGTCCTGGCTGAGGAGGCCGGTACAGCCGCTCGTAATGCCGTTCCCGATCGTTTCAGGGTCGCTAGTGCTATAGATCGTGTAAAGCGTGTACACCCCATTTTGATAGAGGTAGAGCACGCGGGCACCAAGTGGATTGTCAAGACCTCCCGGCATGCCACGAGCATATTTGCCCGCCTCCGGCTGGCGCGCGATCATCTCCCTGGGTGGCGTCCAGGTAGGCCATTCGGCTTTGCGCCCGACATAAGCCTCCCCGCTCCACCGGAACCCATCGCGGCCGACATTGGCGCCATAGCGGGTCGCGTTTCCCTCGCCTTCAATGCGGTAAACATAGTACTTGCTGGGATCAATGATAATCGTACCGGGCGCCTCATTGCTGTCGTAGCGCACTGTCTTGCGAAAATATTTCGGATTGATCTTACCAACATCGACCGCAGGGATCGGGAATTTCTCGTTGGGCACGGGCCCGTAGACTTTCTCCGCCTCGGCCAGGCTCATGTAGTCGGATGCGCAACCGGCCAGGCTCAGTGCGGCGAGACCGGCAGCGGAGCCGAACAGAAACGCCCGGCGGTTGACGAGCCGCGACCGATGACCAGGCAGAGTCCCCTCACCCATCGCGCCGGCGGGGGAGCAGCGGCAGGGATCGTGAAATGAAACGCAGCGCCCCGCGGGATGTTCGCCGTTGCCCATATTTGCCCCCCTGTGTCCTTCCACAATTGAGCGGCAGATTGCCAATCCCATTCCCATGCCGGCCGACTTCGTTGTGTAAAATGGATCAAAAAGTCGATCAAGGCTGTCCTGGCGTATGCCCGGTCCGGAATCCCGGACCGAGACGAAGCGTCGCAGTTGCCGCGCTCGAGACTGTTCGAAGCCTCTCGCCCACAGCTACACCGAATGTATGGCGATGGTGAGGAAGACAGGTGCGGACAGTAACGGTGCCTGGTGGTGGTGCAGTAGTCAGGGCTTCAAGAATTGATCGATCTCTTCAGAAACCGTAGCGACGACAAAGGTCGCCTCAGTAGGCGGCCTCTTTTCAACATCCACCGACAGTAGCTCGCCGACTACTCGAGCCCCTACCGATCGATAATTTGCGAGCTGCTTACGTCGGGCGCTTTTGTGCCGACATGCGCAAGCCTGTCCGCCGTGAGAACCGCACACCGCCCGGTCACCGTCCGATCAAGATTACTTAACGCTCCAAGCAGCGGCGTCGCCGCCTCTTAGTCGTTGTGATCCCGCCCTTGCTATCGACCGCGTGCACTTCTTCATGGCCGCAATGCTGGCACCTGAAATCAATTTCGCGAGTCTGGGCTACCCACCTTGTCTGGATGAAGTACGCGGCCATCGGCCAGGCCTGACAGTTCGGGCAAAAGACGAGGACATGATCAGGATCAAGTACTGACCATCCCTTCCGATGCAAGACGTCTTCCAACATAGCCATGGCCCTACTTTGGAGGCCGCGAGCTTGCGGCACGCAACCACCCACTCACGTGCGCAGCGTTGTCGGCTTGGCGCGCCTTTCGCAGAAGCTCCTCTCGACGAACGCAAGGAGGCATGTCCTCAGCTTGCCTGCGCAAGTTAGCTGCCTCTTCCTCTAGTCGGTCTTCAAGTGCCGATGATTGCTCGAAAGATCGCCGGTGCAACATGGCGCTGCTCCCCGTTTGGATTGGGCGGGAGCGCAAGGGGCGTTCTCAACACCGATAAATGCCACGGGCCGAGCGGTGATCATCTGCAAACTTTTGAGGGACCTAAAGGTTGCTGGCATGCTGTCTCGATCAGCGCTCGCTATCCGCAGGAACAAAGAGTCGATCCGATAACTTGTGCCAATCGCGACACCTCCCCGTGAGACCTTCACGCGGTGGATCCGCCAACTGAGGCGGCCTCAAAAAGTGAGCCCGGTGTGCCTGGGAGACCGAGCCCATAACCTCAACAACGACTTTAGCGTCGCTCGGCTATGGCCCCTTAAGTACCGGAGCAAGCATTGGTTCCCGCAGTGTACGGCAATTGGAACATCAAAGGGAGCTGTGCACAGGGAAATATGGCAGCCGCAAACGACAATTCCGAGGTCCATTTGGTTCGGGTCACAACCGATGACCGCAAACACCAAGTTTGGGTTGCCGCGACGCTCCGCGACGATGCGGTCAGCAGGGTTCTGGAGGCCATCCCAGAAGGGTGGACAGCAGCCTTGCTGAGCAACAGGCTGGAAGCTCAGGAGATAGAGGTGTTGCACGTCCAGCCTGGCGAGGTTCGTGAAATCACTTCCAAAGCAACCTAGGCCTGCCTGCGGCCCCCTGTCGTTCACCGACTCAGCCGGCGGGCATGTTGTCGCCAATGGGGTTCCGCCCACAATGTGACTATTGCTGCGATGTGAATTTACTCGCTTTTGAGGTCGCTGCGGCGCATATTGCGCTATCACCGTTCCGCATTCTGGCATTTGCCGGTGACTGAGAGTGTTGCGCTCCCGCCTATGCGTAGGGAGGCATCATGACGCAACCTCAACGCCCCGCGCCTGCCATTCCTCCGATCACATTACCGCGCCCCGTCTGTCCAAGATGCAAGGCTTCGATGATGCTCGTCAGCATCGAAGCAGAGCGCCCAGGCATGGACTTGCACAGGTATCAGTGCGCTGTCTGCAACCACATGCTTACGACCCTTGCCGCCAGCGAAGATCCTTTGCATTCGAAGGCCCTGGGTCGCTGGCTTCAAGGCGATTTGCATCCACCGAAGTAAGGCACGCTGAGTATGGTCCGGCGGCCTCGCCTCGATCTACGAAAGCGCGCTAGTCGGTAGCATTGAGATGTGAGATGCCATGAGCAAAGCCCGCGCGATCCGATATCGCAGACTAGCACTCGCCTCTGGCGACAAGACCAATGCGGACCTGCTGCTTAGGCTTGCGGACGAATGCGATCGCGGGATTCTCTGCACCGCTGAATGGCGATCAGCCCGACCATATCGCACGAATGAGCAGCCACCAACGGCACGAGACGACAGGTTGCGGTTTGCGCGGGACCCGTCAAATGTCGAACGTTGAAAGGCTCCCGGCGGGACATGGAAGCTGGTAGTCAGGAGCCGATTGGCGCGCATCTGGTGACGGGAACCTTGGGGACGGAGGGCAGTTGATCAGCAGTCCCCGACAAGCGGAGTTTTTCCCATGCGCGAGAAGCGCAGGCTGGCAGCGCCAGCAGCGTCCGCCCGCACCACCAAGGCATCGATTGAGCCCCTGAGGACCGGTTATGCCCTAATCGTCGACGGCCATGTCAAGGCGACCTTCACCGCGAAACCGAGCGCCCTGGAAGCTGGCACACAGTTGAAGAACCAATTCCCCCGGCTTCAGGTCAAGATCTACGACGCCGAAAACAAGCTCAGCGAGGTTGTTGAGATCGGCCGCGCTTAACGCGCCGATCGGCGGCCGTTTGGAGTTGGCACCATCATGAGGCGAAGCACAATGGAGACCGGATGCTGTTCATCCGGCAGGACAAGCGCGTGCGACGTGCAAGAAGGGCTTTATCGATTGACAGGGCTGCATGACAGTGGTCACGTTGATACCACCAAGTTGCGGCGTAGTGACAATTAGGTCGGCTTGTTCGAAGCCGGCGATGAACGTCAACGCCACCATCCTCGAAATCGCAATGAAGCTCCTGCGCAATTGGCTGCCGTGCAGGACGTGTCGCAATTCGTAGCCCCATGGAGCAGGATTAATTGCAGGTACTTGTCCGAGACAACAATGTCGAGCAGGCACTCCGTGTTCTTAAGAAGAAGATGCAGCGAGAGGGCGTCTTCCGGGAAATGAAGCAGCGGCGCTCCTATGAAAAGCCGTCGGAAAAAAAGGCCCGCGAGAAATCTGAAGCTGTCCGCAGGGCCCGCAAACTCGCTCGGAAGCAGGCGATCCGAGAAGGATTGCTGCCCGCACCGCCGAAAAAGAAGCCTTTTGAGCGCAAGCCGCTCCTGCCGGAGATCAAAGCACGGGCGGAGTAGAGAGTCCTTTGTTCAGGAGAATGCTACAGGTCGACGAACCTTATGTTCCCGGATCTGCTCATGACGGTTGCATCACTTGTGACGCAGCAAAAAGGGACGCAGATCAGGAATCACGCCCAATACTCACCTCCTGCTCTCAGTTTCGAAAGCACGAGCTATGGCCAGCAATTTCCAGTCAGCCTCGTGCCCACCGACGAGCATCAGGCCGACTGGGGCGCTGCCAGGCTCCTGGATCGGAATGCTTATCGCCGGACGATCGAAATAGTTGAACGGTGAGGTGTTCCTGATGATTTGCGCGCGGACACTGCCTTCATCGCGCATGCAAGCCGCAATCGACGGGGCGATGATCGGGACAGTTGGCATGATCAGGGCATCGAAGCACGCGGTGAGGTGATCGAGCTCGTGCGTCAGTGGTCCGCGACGCATCAGGCAATCGACGTACGCGGTCGCTGCGATCCGGTCTCCGGCCTCGATGCGCGCCTTCACATTTGGATCGTACTCGCCACCCCTTCGGCGGATCAGGTCGCGGTGCCAGGCCATCGCCTCGACTGCCTGGATTGTTGCGTTCGGATTCAGTGTCTGGAATGCCTCGAGCGGCGGCACATCGATTTCGCGAACTTTGGCCCCCGCCCGGGATGCCCTGTTGCAGGCGCGCGTAAAAGCGCCTGCTACCTCGGCATCGAGCCCCTCCAGCATCTTTCCCTTGGGAATTGCGAGTCGGAGGCTGGAGAGTTCGCAGTCCTCCGTGGGCCGCGGCTCTTCCCCGGCAATAACGCCGAAAACCAACGCGCAGTCCTCGACCGAGCGCGCCAGCGGGCCAACTGTGTCCAGGGTCGTCGATAGTGGAATCGCCCCTTCGCGAGGCACGCGGCGTTGGGTGGGCTTGAAGCCAACCACTCCACAGAATGCGGCCGGCACGCGGATTGATCCGACGGTGTCCGATCCGATAGATGCAACGGCCATACGATCGGCGACCGATACCGCAGCGCCTGACGAAGATCCTCCGGGCGTACGCGCACGATCCCACGGATTGCCGGGGGTACCAAAGTGCGGGTTCAACCCAACCGCCGAATAGGCAAATTGCGTCATGTTCGTGCGCCCGATCAACACCGCGCCCGCCGACCTGAGTCTGCTGACTACAGGAGCGTCGCACGCAGCCGGCGCCGAGTCGTCCCGTGCCGTGGCGCCGGCCAGAGTGACCTCGCCTTTAACGTCGAACAGGTCCTTCACCGAAATTGGAAGTCCGGCGATCAGCGAGCGAGCCTCGGCAGCCCGTTCCGAGCGGTCAAAGGCGGCTGCGGCAAGCCGCGCCTCCTGCTCCCAGACCTTGATGAATGTCCTTGCGCCCTCGCCTGCTGGATCCTTGATGCGGGCAAGGCAATCATCCACGAGGCCGATACTGGAGGCCTGTCTCGCGGACAGTGCAGCCGCCATTGCTCGAATTTCCGACCCACCAAGTGGCAGATCGTCCAGTAGTTCAGCGCGCTTCATCAGCCGACCACTCCTCGCTGAGTCCGCCAAGCAGCGGATGGAACATTTCATCGCCGGAATGCTGCGTGAACTCAACGTTCACCTGATCGGTCCGCAGCTCCAGTATTTCGACGCACGCATTGACAAGCGCGCGTGCCAACCGTTCGCGTTGCTCGGGCGGGCGCCCTTTCCGGATGTCACACATCAGAAGGGCCGCCTCGTAGGGTTCTCCTTCCGTGCAGCGCCAGATTCCGCCGTCGTGGAGCTCGCGCACAGCCACAGAAATCCGCCGGATGTTCGCGTGCATAATATCGGCATAGATTTCGCCAAAGCGCCTCGCCAGGCGCTGTTTCTGCTCCGCCGGATAACGGTTCGGCACGTCGATTTGCAGGTAGGGCATCTTTCACCTCTTCAGTGCTTGCGAAACGCCAGGGGTCGAGAACCGCAGGCGCGCGACGAGTTTATTCGCGCGCCCCTGGCCAACATCCGTTGCTATCGAGGTAGCGCCGACGCTCCGCGGAAGCCGAGCAACTGATCATAGAGATCGGTACGACGGTCCCGCACCAGGTCGTTCAGCTTGTTCCAGATCGGTGCCGTCCGCGCCTCGACAACATCGATATCGGCGTACAGAATCGTGTCCTCGTCAGGCCCCGCGATCCGGCCAATTGGCCAGCCATTGGTGCCTGCGATGAGGGAATTTCCCATAAACCCGGCGCCGCGTTCGGTCCCGATCCGGTCCGCGGTAGCGATAAAGACGTTGTTTGCATGTGCCGCAGTCATGGTGAGATACGCCGCCATGCAGGTACCGCTCGCATCGTAGAGCGGCGGCGGCGTCCACACCCAGCCGGTTGGAATGCAAATAATATCGGCGCCGAGCTGGCTAACGATGCGCGCAGTTTCCGGAAACCAGATGTCCCAGCATACCAGGAGCCCGATCCGGCCAATCCGCGTCTCGAAAACCGGATAGCCCAGGTTGCCGGGCGTAAAAAACAGCTTTTCCTCGTTCCAAAGATGGGTCTTGCGGTACTTGCCGATGTAACCCTCCGGCCCCACCAGAACCGCGGTATCGAACAGCTGATGGCCCTCCAGTTCGGGCAGGCAGCCGACGACGTAGACCTGATGCTGTTTGGCAAAAGCCTCCCAGCCGCGAATTGTCCGCCCCTCGGGTACCGGCTCCGCATGCGCAAAGGCTTCCGCACGCGACTCGAAGCAGTAGCCTGTAGTCGCCAATTCCGGCAGCACGATCAGGTTTGCGCCGTCCGAGACCGCCTGCTGCAGACGCTTGCGAACAGCAGCCTCGTTCGCCTCCAGATTTTCCAAGCCGACCTGTGGATTGAACTGGATCACCGCTACACGTGCGGCACTCTTGCGCTTGATCGCAGCGCCCGGTTCGGCAGCCCTGGCAGTTGCACTTGTCATATGTCGTTGCTCCGATGAATTTGGTTCTATCATCGAACCACTTGCACGAACGCTTGTCTAGTCTTATTTTAGGACCAGTTGGATTTTGGAGCTGAGCGAACATGAAGAGAACGAGTCTGGGGGGCGTGGAATGTCCAGTGGCGAGGGCTTTGGACGAAATCGGTGACTGGTGGTCCCTGCTGATCATCCGCGACGCTTTCGACGGGATCCGGCGGTTCAGCGAGTTCCAGAAGAGCCTCGGCATCTCAAAAGGGATTCTGACTGCGCGTCTCAAGCATCTGGTCGCGATCAATGTTCTTGAAACGGCTCCGATCTCCGACGAAGGCGGCTATCAAGAGTATGTGCTGACGGAGAAAGGCCGAGACCTCTTTCTGGTAACTGTGAGCTTGCGGCAATGGGCCGAGGACCACTGCTTCGGCAAGACGGAACGTCATTCGATCCTCACGGAGAAAGCGAGCGGGAAACGTGTCCCGAGGCTTGCGCTGCAAGGACGCGACGGCAAGGAGCTCGACTCGTCCATGACTTTCGTCCGCAAGGCGGTAGACCTCCACACGCCACGGAACGCCAGAGAACGCCGTACTGCACAGCGCTGATCAGGCCGAAATCATTTTCAGGGTCGGAGTCTCGTCGGTGCGCAAATGGTCCGGGATAATTGCGCGCGCAATCGTCCCGGCACTGCTGAGCCAAGCCTTCGCAAAACCACAGACACAGAGGGGCCAGGCTTCTCGCCCAGGAGCGGTGCTTTCGGCTCGTTTTTCGTAGCCGATGACCGACTTTGGTGCCTGGGGCGCAATCGGCCAACACCTAGATATCGCTCGATGCGATGATCGCCTCGGCCACCGATGCAATCGTTGTGTTCGAGTTCATCGCCTTCTCCCGCAGTCGACGATAAGCCTCCTCTTCCGAGATATTGCGTGTGGTGGTGAGAATCTCGACGGCCTTCTCGATCTTTCGCCGCGATTTCAGGGTCTCATCCAGTGACTTGATCCGTTGTTTCAGGCGCGCCTCATGGCTGGCGAGGCTGACCGCCGTAGTGAGTGCAGCCAGGATGCCGAAGATTCGGATCGGCTTGGAGATCACGCCGTGAACATTCAGGCTATGAAGCTCGCTGAGGATCTCCGGTGTCTCGAATGCGATGATGCCGATCCGTGCGACGGCATCGCACGTGGTCATCCAGCCCGGAGTCCTGCTGTCACGGCTCGGGTTCACGAGGAAAAGGACGACGTCGACATAAGGGGGCAATGTCTCGGGCGCGGGCCAGACGCCCTCAACCTGGCAACCAATACGTTTGATATGCGCGAGAAACAGTGTGCGTTCCTCATCGTCCGGATGGATGACGAGAACTCGCATCCGACGCAACCGCCGAAGCAGATCTTCGTCTTTCAGCGAAATGCGCTCGCTCATCCTGAGCCTCACGCGACCAGGGAACGGTCGTACGAAACCAGATAGGGATCTGGTCGAACAGCTCCCGGGCTCTTCCACACAATCTCGAAGTTGCCCCTCTCAGCGGCCCGGCCGATCATCGGCCGCAGCACGAAGTGGTTATTGTCAAGGTCGATCGCCTTGTCTCCTGCAGGCCCCTTGAACACGGCGCCAGAGAGGATCGGCAGAATAGAATCGCTATCGGAGTCTCCGGCCTGCCGCACAGCATCCGCAAACATGTGGACGAGCACATAGCAGACCTCGGTGTAGACTCCGGGCATTTTGTCCTGGCCATATCGCTTTTGATAGGCGGCTACGAATTCCAGGTTCTGCGGAGTGTCCAGCGAGCCGATATAGGTCAACGCTGAAAGATGACCCGCACGGGCCTCTGGCGACATGCGGCTCAGCTCCGATTCCGTTGTGGTCAGCGACGCGATCGGAACGTTGCCTCCCTTTTGGACCATGCTGAAGGCCTCGTACAGGGACACAGTGTCCTCGCCGACGACCGTCGAAATGATCGCTTGCGGCTCCCTCGCGACGAGGTGCTCAAGGGATGGCTCGAAACGTACCTTCGTGGTCGCAAAGGGAAGGTAAATTTCACCAACGACCTTGCCCCCGCTCTCGGTGAGAAACTCCTTGACGAGGCGGTTGATCTCGCGCGCGTACAGCGTGTCGGATCCGATGAGGCCGATGTCCTTCCCACAATGGGTGAACAGATACTCGAGCAGCGGGACAATCACCTGGTTCGGAACAGCCCCTCCATAAAGCACATTAGGGGAATATTCGAAGCCCTCATAGACGGATGGATAGAGCAGCACGCCGTTGTAACGCTCGACCACAGGTACGACCCTCTTTCGGCTGGTCGACAGGCAGCAGCCGACGATCGCACTGACGCGCTGACGAAGAAGGAGATCGGTTGCCAATTCCTCATATCGTCGGTCATCGCCTGCGGGATTGGCAATCACCGGTTCGAGAGGCCGGCCACTGATTCCGCCCCTTCTATTGATCTCGTCGCAGGCAATCAAAACGCCTTCGATATGCGCGTTCTCCGTCACAGCCATCGGCCCGGTTTGCGAGAACAGGACGCCGAGTTTGACCGACCCCTTATCCATCGTCATGCGTCCACGTTGATCCGCCGATCGATCCAGCGTGCGACGGCCAGAAGATGTTCGTCCTGACCATACCGTCCCATCAACATCATGCCGATAGGAAGCCCTTCGGGAGAGCTTCCGCACGGGATAGAAATGCATGGAAGCCCCGCCAGGTTTCCCAGCCAACAGAACCAGGTCATGCTGTCCTGTGTCGTAACTCGCCGGCCGCCAAAGCTCTGCCAGTCGTCCCCGATCCGCGGAGCAACGACCGGCAAAGTCGGAAGTACGAGCGCATCCCAGTCACCGAGTCCGTTCAGCTGCATGGTCAGTTGGCCACGAATTCGCTGGGCTTTCAACAGCTCGACGCCCGAGATCTGAGTTCCGGCCTCGAGATGCGTGCGAGTAACGGCTGTGAACCCTGATGGATTCCGGGCCAGCAGTTCGGCATGGTATGAGGAGGCTTCGCAATGCAGGATTGCTTCCCATGCTGCGAAATAGGTCGACACTCCCTCCAGATCGCGATTCGCAACGTCTGCGCCGGAGCGTTGAAGCGCTGAGGAGAAGCCTCGATCGACGTCGTCCGAGCGCTCCAACCCGTCGCCGACCAGATTGATCAGGCTTGGCCTGTCGATGAGTCCGACGTGTCCGAAAGATGGAGACTGCAATGTGGCAGGATCATTCCGATCCTCTCCGCAGATGAACGGCATGAGGTGGATGATGTCGTCGAGCGCTGCCGTGATCGGCCCCGGGGCATCGAGGGACCAACTGAGTGGAAGGACGCCATGGCGCGAGGCACGGCCGTAGCTCGGCTTGAAGCCGTAGATGCCACATGCGCTGGACGGAATTCGAATCGAACCCCCGGTGTCGCTGCCAAGCGCAGCCGCCACGATGCCGGCCGCGACTGCAGCACCGGAACCGCCGCTGCTACCTCCGGTAATGTGGTCAGCGTTGCGAGGATTCCGGGTCGCGCCAAAACTCGAGGTCGAGTTTGTCGCGCCATATGCCCATTCATGCATATTTGTCTTTGCAAAGATAACCGCCCCCGCCTTGCGAAGATTTGCAACGATCGTGGCGTCCTGCCCCTGTCGCTCGAGCGGCAATGCATTGGAGCACGCGGTCGTCGGATAGTCTTCAGTCAAGTAGTTATCCTTGATGGCGATCGGCACTCCGTCGATCGGGCTCATGGCCCTGCCTCGCTGCCGCCGCTCGTCTGCCGCTCCAGCTTGCCGCATCACGTGGTCAGGATCCAGGGCCACGAAAGCATTAAGTTCGGCGTGGCGTGCGGCCTGCTCAAGGGCGCTGGCGGCGAGTTCCGAGGACGAGTTGACGCCGGACGCGAGTGCCTCGATCTGTTGGGTAAGAGTTTGTGTCACGGCTGCATCGCATCCTGGATCTTGGGACTAAAGAAGTGGGACGGTTCGGGCGCGATCAGGCGATCCGCGCAATCAAGGCCTCCGCGGATGCGCTTCAGGGTCGCCGCAACCTGCCTCAGCTGTTCCTCGCTTAATCCTGATGGGTCAGGCATCTTGTGCATGGTCAGACTCCGAGCAACTGTTGTTGCAATTTCCTGTCAGTCCGCAAACTCTCGCGATCCGTCTCGAGCTGCACACTGCCCTTCTCCATGACGTAGGCACGTGTAGCGATCGACAGGCAGAAATCGAGATCCTGTTCTGCGACCAGAATGGCGAGCCCGCGCTCGCGGTTGATACGCTTCAGGATACCGGCCATCTCGTCGATGATGGACGGCTGGACACCCTCGGTTGGCTCATCGAGGAGAAGAATCTTCGGCTGTGTCGCCAGGGCCCGAGCAAGAGCAAGCACCTGTTGCTGCCCGCCAGACAGGCCACCGGCAAGATCATCTGCTTTCGGGCGGAGCATGGGAAACTCTCGCAGGGCAGTTTCCACCGCCAATCGACCGCTGTGGCCATTGGTTTCGGCCGCAACCCCAATATTCTCGGTGACCGTCATCCGGGGGAAGACATACCGGCCTTGCGGCACATAACCGACGCCCGCCTTCGCGCGCTTGGCAGGCGATTCGGGTGCGTTGCGGCCATCGATCTCGACGTGACCAGAAAAAGCCGGGATCAAGGCCATGGCGAAGCGCATCAGCGTGGATTTCCCGACGCCGTTGCGTCCCAGCAGCGCTACGATCTCTGCCTTGTCCACCGCGATCGACACGTTGCGGATGATGACGGTTTTCCCGTATCCCCCGGTCGCGTTCACAATCCTAAACATGCTCGCGCCTCCCGAGATAAATGTCGAGGACGCGATCGTCTGCGCGCAGTGCAGCAATGTCGCCTTCGGCAAAGACCTGGCCCTGGTGGAGCACTGTCACGTGACCTTCGAGTGTCCTGACGAACTCCATATCGTGCTCCACGACGATCACAGTCGTATGCCGCGCCAGGGTGCGAACGAGAGCCGAGAGCTCCCGTGTTTCCTCGTTCGTCATACCGGCCGCTGGCTCGTCGAGCAGTACGACGCGGGGGGCGAGGCACAGCACCATGCCGATGTCGAGCCATTGCTGCTGCCCATGCGAGAGCGCCGATGCCTGGACGTTCGCCTGCCGCTCGAAACCCAACATGGCGAGGATCTGACGGCTGATATCGACCGCTGCCTGCTTGTCACCGGTGCGCGCGAAGGCCGCAATAGATAGATTCCCGACCACTGTCAGCTCGCCGAATATCTGTGGCTTCTGGTTCTTCACGCCGACACCCTGGTGGACGCGTTCGAAGATTGGCGCGTTCGTCGCATCGGCCTGGCCGACCGCCACTGATCCGGCTTCGGGCATGTAGATGCCGACGCAGGCCTTCAGATACGAACTTTTTCCGGCGCCATTGGGCCCAATCAGCGAATAAGGCCGTCCGGGTTCGAAGGTGCGTGTCACCTTGTTGACCGGAACGACGCCACCGAAGCGCTTATAGAGATCGACGGTCGCAAGACGCTTCGCCGGCCCCGCCTGCTCCGCAGCTTCGACAAGAATGCCTTCCAGCACCGCAGGATCAATCGAGACGGCACCGGCATCGCGCGCTGCTGCATTCGGGTCTGGAAGCGTCTTCCGCCAGAGCTCGTCCATTGCGCCTACCAGGCCGTTCTTCAGGAAGAGAACAAGCAAGATCAGGACGATGCCGAGGATCAGCGTCGTCTGGCCGCCGACGGCCCCGCCACCCAGATAGTAGGACAGGCCGCCGATCGCGAATGCACCGACAAAGGCACCCGCCAGCGTACCGAGACCGCCGACCAGGACGTAGATCGGCACAAGGAGCGCCTCCTGAACCGAGAAAATCGACGGGTTGAGGTAATTCGCCCAGGCCGCGAACATCGCGCCCGCGAGGCCGGCGATCGCTCCTGCGAGCGAAAAATTGACGACCTGGTATTTGCGAATATCGTAGCCGAGAAGCTCCGTCTTCTGCGCGTCAATGCGAATGCAGTCGATCACGCGACCAAACGTGCCGCGCATCAGCCACCAGCACAGGAAGTAAATGGCCGCCGACACGATGACGACCGTAACAAATACCTCGACCGGGCCGAGTGCTTCCGCTCCTTGCCCGAATCCGAGGACTACACCCGGGATGTTCGACAGGCCATTGTCGCCGCCGACCACCGCCTGTCCGAACGTCGCCTTGAAGGATTGCGTCAGCGACCACAATAGCAGCGTAAAGGTGTAGGAAAGGATCGTCGCTTGTAACGGTCCCATTCGCGCAAAGAAGATGATCGCGCCAAGTGCAGCCGCGCTGGCAGCGCCGAAGGCCGCGCCAGCCGGAAGACTCCAGATAAGCGTGTTACCCGTCAGCGGCGCCATGTTGATGGCAAGGATGCTGCCGAAATAGCCGCCGAGGCCATAGAAGGCCGTTTGTCCGAGGGACAGCAGGCCGCCTCGCCCCCAGACGAGATCGAGGCTGAGACCGAGCAATCCAAAGATCACCCAGGATGTGGCGACGTACGCGAGGTAGGGATCGATAAAGCCCGCCGCTGCAAGCGCTCCGCCCGTCGCCAGAATCGGGAAAATCAGGCCGGCGCGCTGGTAGAGCTTTTCACTCAGGCTCATGGCGCGCCTCACATCTTGCGCGACCTGGCCGCGATCTTGAACGGATATGGCCAGAGCAGAAATGCGGTGATCCTTTGCAGACAGGTTCATAGCACGTCTCACATCTTGCTGCGCCACTTGGCCGTAATCCCGAGCGGATAGAGCCAGAGGAGGAATGCAGTGATCAGAAAGAAGAATGCGTCGCCCGCGACCGAGGTCAGGAAGCTCGCCGTCACGGAGGCGCCACCGCCGAGGCCGATTGCCGTCAGCGCGCTGCCGGTCAACGTCACTGGACCGGCGACCACGACCGTGAGAAACGCCTTGATGACGAAGGCGAAGCCCATGGAGGGCGTCGCCGGCACGATCGGCAGCAGAACGGCGCCAGCAAAGCCCGCCAGCCCGCATCCGATCGCAAAAGTCAGGGTATTGACGCGGGAGGACTCGATGCCGATGGCGCGTGCCATCTCCGGTATCTGAATTGCGGCGCGCGCCTTCATGCCGTAGACGGTCCGCGTCATAAGGACGTAGACGAAAAGTGTCGCGAGCACGGCAACGCCGATCATCAGAAGCGGATAGCCGGCGAGACTGTAGTTGCCGATCCTCAGGTTGAACTGAGGCATGCCGATGCCCGGCGTGACTGTACCGAAGATCAGAACGGCAAGCTGATAGAACGCTATACTGAGACCCCAGGTCGCGAGCATCGTGTCGAACAGGCGGCCATAGAGGCGCCGGATGATCAGGACCTCGACAGCCGCGCCGATCGCCATGGTGACAACGATGGCGATCGGAATCGCGAGGATGAAGGGAATACCGTATTGGGTGGCCGTCAGGGCTGCGTAGGCCCCGATCATCAGGAACTCACCATGTGCGAGATTGATGACGCCCATCAGGCCAAAGACGACGGCAAGGCCAATCGTCGCAATCAAGAGGATCGACGCGCTGGACAGCGACGACAGCAGCACTGTCGCCAAATAATCGAGTTCCATAACCTCCCCTTTCTCGAATAGAAAGGCGCGCTCAGCGAGCGCGCCCTGCCCGGTCGCTATTTGCTCTCTGGTGCAAAGTGCTGGGCGAGCGTCGGGTTTGCCACAAGGTCGCACTTCTCGTTTTCGTAGCTCGGCGCGACACCCTTGAAGGTCTCGACGACCTTGAAGCCATGCCTGTCGTCGCCTTCAACGATGTAGATGTTCTGGCGCAAATGGTGCGACTTCGGCTCGAGCGTCACGGTGCCGTTCGGCGCTTCGAAGCTCAGACCGCTTTCGAGCGCCGCAATGACCGGAGTGGCCTGGGCCGTTCCGGCCTTGTTGACTGCAGTCGCCCACAGATGCACGGCGTTCCAGATGTCGACCGCTTCCGAGATGATCGGCGTATCGCTGCCGTACTTCGCGGTCCACAGC
>NZ_JBANBJ010000048.1:0-65826 GCF_059803515.1 Bradyrhizobium sp. UFLA05-125
GATAACGATATCGTGGAACAATATTATAATCCCACGGAGTCGGCCTGAGCACGGGCGCCGTGACAACAAGCCTCTGCTGTGGCTCACGAACGACCTGGGTCTTTCGCGTCCGGGCGTCAGCGCTGGACGTCCCAAGGTTACACAGCATCAGGGCTGTTCCGAGAGCACACGCGACAGTCATTTTCTTCATGCGTCAGCCTCCTTCCCAGAGAGTGCTAAAGGACTTAAAGCAAAGCCATTGCGTCGCAGTCGGCGAACAAGCGGACGCCACGGAACGCAACTATACATTTTATGGGTACATTGCCTAGAGCGCGATGAGATTGGGCTAAATCGCCATCGCGCTTTAGGTTATTTTTTGAGCATGATCTTTTCGGAAAACCGCTCCGCACTTTTCCGGATCATGCTCTAGAGTGCCGCGAGCACCGCTTTCGCGATGTCCGCGGTGCCGTTGCGGCCGCCGAACTCCATCGGCTTGATACCACCGGCATAGACCTGATCCACGGCGCGCTCAATTTGCTCGCCGGCCTCCGCTGCGCTTTCCACACCGTGCTTGTCGGCAAGCCAGTCGAGCATCATCGCGGCCGAAAGGATCATGCCGGTGGGATTGGCCTTGCCCTGCCCCATGATGTCAGGCGCTGTGCCGTGGCACGGCTGGAACACGGCGTAGCGATCGCCAATGTCGGCCGACGGCGCCATTCCCATGCCGCCGATCAGGCCAGCGGTAAGGTCGGAGAGGATGTCGCCGAACATGTTCTCCATCACCATGACGTCGAAATCCCAGGGTCGCTTCACGAGCATCGCCGAGCAGGCATCGACATAGAGGCGATCCGCCTTCACTGTGGGGTGGTGCTTCGCCGCCTCGTCGAACATGTCGCGGAAGAAGGCAAAGGCCTTGAACACATTCGCCTTGTCGACGCAGGTGAGCGCGCCCGGCTTACCCCGCGACTTGCGCCGCTCGGCCAGACGGAAGGAGAATTCGAACAGACGCTCTGACGTCTTGCGCGTAATGACCAGCGTCTCGCGTGCATCCTCATGCGTGACGATGCCCTTTCCCATCGACGCAAACAGGCCCTCGGTGGACTCGCGGATCACGACGAGATCGATGCCGCGCGCATCGGCACCGACGATCGGGCTCGGCACGCCCGGGATGAGGCGCGCCGGGCGTACGCCGGCATAGAGGTCGAAGTGAAAGCGCAGCTCGACCTGAGGCATGATCTCGGTATTGTCGGGATAGCGCACCGACGGCAGCCCACACGCGCCGAGCAGGATCGCGTCGGCCTCCTCGCACAGCTTGATCGTGGTATCAGGCATCGACTTGCCGGTGGCGAGATAGTTGTTGGCACCCGCCGGCGCCTCGGTGAAGCGGAAGCTCAGGCCCGACTTCTCGCCGACCTTGCGCAGCACCTCCAGCGCCGGCGCCATGACTTCGGGACCGATGCCGTCACCGGCGAGCACGGCAATGTGGAACGCGTTATTTGCAGACATGGGATTCCTCAGCGAAAAGAAGAGAGACTCGTCATTGCGAGGAGCGGAGCGACGAAGCAATCCAGGCTGTCTCCGCGGATGGATTTCTGGATTGCTTCGCTTCGCTCGCAATGACGAAGGATGAGCATTCGCTACGGTGTCAACACCGTGCGTCCAACCACCGAACCCTGCTGCAATTGCACGAGCGCGTCGTTGGCCTTGTTGAGCGGCAGTGGCGTCACGGGGATCGGCGGCACTTGCTTTGATCGAACGAGGTCGAGCAATTCCTGCGTCTCGCGCAAATTGCCGACATAGCTGCCCTGGATCGTCACTGCCTTGATCGGGATCAGCGGCAGCGCCCAGGTGGCGCCGCCACCGAACAGGCCGACGATGACGAGCTTACCGCCCTTGGTCAGGCAGTCGAAGCCGAGCTGCGTGGTCGCGGCGTTGCCGACGAGATCGATCACCGCGCGGATCGGACCGCCCGCCTTCCTGGCAAGCTGTTCCAGCGCATCCGGCGCCTTGGGATCGACGGTGGCGAGCGCGCCGGCCTTTTCGGCCGCCTCGCGCTTCTTCGCATCGATATCGACCATGATCGCGCCCTTGCCGCCCATGGCCTTGAGCAGCGACAGCGCCATCAGGCCGAGGCCGCCGGCACCGAACATCACGATCGGCGTGTCGAAATGCTGCTCGACCTTTTTCAGCGCGCTGTAGGTGGTGACGCCCGAGCACGCGTAGGGCGCGGTGGTCGCGGGATCGAGCCCCCTGAGATTGAGAAGGTAGCGCGGATGCGGCACCAGCATGTGATCGGCATAACCGCCGTCGCAATAGACGCCGAGCGAGCGCGGCGTCAGGCACATGTTCTCGTCGCCGGAATGGCACGTCGCGCATTTTCCACAGCCGATCCAGGGATAGACGAGACCAACATCGCCCTTGTTCAGGCCACCCTGATCGGACGGTTTCACGTCGGGACCAAAGGCCAGGATCTCTCCGACCGTCTCATGTCCCATCGTCAAGGGCAGCGCGATGCCACGGTCCTTCAACGAGAGCGGCTTGCGGCCATGGCCGAGATCATAGCCGCCTTCCCAGATGTGCAGGTCGCTATGGCAGACGCCGGCCGCCTTCACCTTGATCAGCACCTGCGTGCCCGAGGGCTGCGGCGTCGGCTCGTCGAACTCCTTCAGCGGCGCTTTGAAATCGGCGACCTTGAAGCTCTTCATGGCGTCTCTCCCGCTCAATTCTCGTTTTCAAGCGCAACCTTGCCACGTCCGGCGGAGCAAAACAAACGACGCTGTCTTAGGTCACGTCAGCGGATGATGGCAAGCCGCGAGCTGGCCCGGCGCGACCTCGCGCAGCTCAGGCATCTCCGCTGCGCATCGCTGATCCGCGCGCGGACAGCGGGTGCGGAAGCGGCAGCCCGACGGCGGCGCGATCGGCGATGGCGGCTCACCCGTGGCGACACTTTCCGCTGGCCGCACGTCGGGATCGGGGACCGGAATCGCCTCGAGCAGCAGTGCCGTGTAGGGATGCGCGGGCTTTGCGAACAATTGCTCTGATGGTCCGACCTCGCAGAGGCGTCCGAGATACATCACGGCGACCCGGTCGCTGACGGCTTTGACCACCGCCAGATCGTGCGCGATGAACAGCAGCGTGAGGCCGAATCGCGCCTTCATCTCCTCCAGCAGATTGAGGATCTGCGCGCGGATCGAGACGTCGAGCGCCGAGACCGGTTCGTCGCAGACGATGAATTCGGGATTGAGCACCAGCGAGCGCGCAATCGAGATGCGCTGGCACTGGCCGCCGGAGAATTCATGCGGCAGGCGGCCGACCACCAGATCGGGATCGAGGCCGACCGCGCCCAGGACCTCGTGGACGAGCTGCCTGCGCCGCTTCGCATCCTTGATGCCGGCGATGATCAGGGGCTCTGCGACGATGTCGCCAATGCGCCGGCGCGGATTGAGTGAGGCGATCGGATCCTGGAAGATGAGCTGGACGCGGCGCCGCATCCTGCGCAGCGGCTCGCCCTGCATGGCCGTCAGGTCCTCGCCGTCGAACAGCACGCGACCGGACTCGGCGCGGCGCAGTTGCAGCACCGCGCGCCCCAGCGTCGACTTGCCGCAGCCGGACTCGCCGACCAGCCCCAGCGTCTCGCCGCGCGCGACCTCGAGGCTGACGCCGGAGACCGCGTGCACGATCTTGTTGCCGAGGCCATATTCGACGACCAGATTGTCCACTCTCAGCAGCGGCTCGTCGGACTGCGCGCGGGCGGCGATCTGCATCATGCGTCGAGACCTTCGGCCATCTGGAGCGGATGGAAGCAGGCGTAGAGATGTTCGGGCATTTCGGCGCCTGTCAGTTCCGGCTTCGCCTGATGGCAGCGGCCGGCGGCATAGCGGCAGCGCGGCGCGAAGGAGCAGCCTTGCAAGGGCCGGGTCGGATCTGGCGGACGGCCGGAGATCGCCGGCAGCGGTGTGTGCGGCGCGGTGTCGAGCTTCGGGATCGCGGCCAGCAGCGCCTCGGTGTAGGGCATGTGCATCCGCTTGAAGAGCGCAGGCGTCGGTGCGCGTTCGACCACCCTGCCGGCATACATCACCGCAACCTCGTCAGCACGGCCGGCGACCACGCCCAGATCATGGGTGATCAGGATCATCGCCATGTGGCGGCGGTGCTGCTCGCGCGCCAGGAGATCGAGGATCTGCGCCTGGATGGTCACGTCCAGCGCCGTTGTCGGCTCGTCCGCGATCAGGAGTTTTGGCTCGCAGGACAGCGCGATGGCAATCGCGATGCGCTGGCGCATGCCACCGGAGCATTGATGCGGATATTGCGCGAGCCGCTGTTCCGGCGCCGGGATGCCGACGGCCGCAAGCAGCTCGATGCTGCGCCTTCGCGCAGCCGGCGTGTCGAGCTCGAGGTGCTCCTGGATCGTCTCCATCAGTTGCGTGCCGATAGTCAGCACGGGATTGAGCGAGGTCATCGGATCCTGAAACACGACCGCAAGATCGCGCCCGCGCAGCCGCCGCAAGCTCTCCTTATCGAGCCGCACCAGATCCTGGCCGTCGAACATCACGCGTCCGGTGAGCTTCGCCTTCTTCGGCAGGAGCTGAAGGATAGCGCGCGACAGCATGGTCTTGCCGCAGCCGGACTCGCCGACGATGCCGAGCGTGCGGCCCGCCTCCAGCGCAAGATCCACATGATCCACCGCACGCAGATTGCCGCGTGGCGTCGGCAGCTCGACCGCGACGTCCTCGATCGACAATAGCGGCACGCTCACAGCGCCCCCTGACGCGGGTCGGTGAGTGCCCGCAAGGTGTCGCCAACCAGATTGAAGGCCAGCACGGTGAGGAACAGCGCGGTCGCCGGCAGGAAGGCGAGCCGTGGCGCGATGTCGAGGCTCTCGCGCCCCTCCCCGATCATGCTGCCCCAGCTCGCCATCGGCGGCGGCACGCCTAATCCCAGGAACGACAACGCACCCTCGACCACGATGGTCACGGCGACTGCGAGCAGGAAGAACGCGAGCAGCGGCAGGATGACGTTAGGCAACAGCTCCCGCAGCAGGATGCGCGCATGCGTGGCGCCGAGCGCCTCGGCCGCGATCACGAATTCGCGTCGCGCCAGCGTCAGCGTGGACGCACGCGCCACCCGCATGAAGGCGGGGATTCCGAGCACACCCAGGATGAAGGTGAGATTGGGAATCGACTGGCCGAGATAGGCAGTCACTGCGAGCGCGAAGACCAGCGGCGGAAAGGCGAGCAGGACGTCCATGCTGCCGACCACCAGCGTCTCGAAGCGGCCGCGGAAGTAACCGGCAAGCAGGCCGAGCGCGCCGCCGACGCTCAGGCCGATCATCGGCGCAAACAACCCGACCGTCAGCGAGACGCGCGCGCCGAAGACCAGACGCGCAAGCTCATCACGGCCCAGGCCATCGGTGCCGAACCAGTGCTCGGCCGAGAACGCGGCTCTGCGCTCCAGCATGTCCATATCGGTCGGGCTCTGCAGCGGCAGCAGCGGGGCCAGGATCGCAAGCGCAAAGACCAGGGCAAGCCAGGCGATCGCCAGCCAGAACAACAGGCCGAGCCGCCGCCGGCGCCGCTTGGGCTCCGACCCCGCCTCCTCCCGAAGCGAGAGCTCAAGCGTGGCCATGGCGGATCCTGGGATCGAGGACGGCATAGAGCATGTCGACGATGAAGTTTACGATGACGAAGCCGGATGCGACGAGCAGCACCACACCCTGGAGTATGATGAGGTCCCGAGTGTAGATCGCGCCGACCAACAGCCGGCCGAGGCCCGGCAGCGCAAAGATCGATTCCACGATCAGCGTGCCGCCGATCAGCCGCCCGATATTGATGCCGGTCACGGTCACCAGCGTCAGCGACGAGGGCTTTAGCGCATGCACGAAAAGGATGCGCGACGGCGTCAGGCCCTTGGCCTTGGCTAGCGCGATGTAGTCCTCCTGCAAGGTGGCGATCATGTCCGAGCGCAGCACGCGCATGATGCCCGGCCATTCCGCGAGCGCCAGCGTCAGCGCCGGCAGGACGAAGAAGCGCAGATTGGCGACCGGATCCTCAGTGAACGGCACGTAACCGGTCGCCGGCAGCCAGTGCAGCTCCACCGCGAACAGGTAGATCAGGAGGATCGCCGACAGGAACGACGGCAACGACAGCATCGCGAATGCGCCGCCGGTCATGAAGCGATCGAACGGGCCGCCGGCGCGCGCCGCGCAGACAATGGCAAGCGGTACACCGATCAACAGTCCCAGAAATTCGGCGAGCAGCATCAACTCGATCGAGACCGGCACCCGTTCGGCGACCGCCTGGAGCACCGTCTGCCCGGTGCGGAAGGAGCGGCCAAGATCGCCCTGGAGCACGTGGCCGAGCCAGCTCAGGTATCGCCACCATAGCGGCTGATCGAGCCCCATGTCGTGGCGAAGTGCTGCGACCTTCTCCGGCGTCGCCTGGTCACCAAGGATGACGTAGGCGAGATCGCCGGGCAGAAGCGACGCGATCAGGAAGGTGAGCAGCGAGACGGCAGCCAGCACCGGCAGGATATGAATGAGCCGCCGAATGACGAAGGCGAGCATCTGCGCTCAGTCCAGCCAGGTGTCGGAAACGTCGACCACGCCATTATAGATTTTCGGAAAGCCTTTCAGCTTTGCGCTCGAGAGCGCGTAGTAGGTGTTCTGGAAGGTCCAGAACCAGATCGCCTCCTTGTTGATCAGGCGGCTGATCGCGCAATAGTCCTCGATGCGCTTGTCGGTATCGGCGGTGACACGCGCATGGTCGAGCAGCCGGTCGAGCTCCGGATCGGCAAAGCTGGCGAGCGCGAGCGGGCTGCCGCTGCGGAAGTTCGCGTACATCTGCGGATCGGGATCGGCGAGATCGACGATGCGCCAGGGTGTCACCTGGAACTGACGCATGAAGGCGCGCGGCGGGATCGTGGCCTGGTCGACCTGCTCGATCTCCATGTTGGCGCCGATCCGCTTCCAGAACTGCTGGAGCACCTGGCCGATCACGCGGCCGCGCGGCGTCGCCGTGACCAGCACCTTGAAGTCGACGGGCTTGCCGTAGTCCTTGAGCAGCGCCTTGGCCTTTTCGACGTCGAACGGCAGCGCACCGTCGTCCTTGCACTTGACCCAGGAGCCGTCGCCATAGGGGTTGGTCGCGGGCCGGCTCAGGCCATTGCTGATCGCCTGCGACATCTTCGGCCGGTCGATCGCCATCACCAGCGCCTGCCGCACGCGGACATCGTCGAAGGGAGCGACCTTGGTGTTGAAGGCGTAGACCTGCGCGCCCGAGCCCTTGTAGGTGTGCACGGTCAACTTGGGGTCCTTCTGCGCCTTCATGATGTTGTCGGCGTCGTTCTCGTCATCCCAGATGATGTCGGCTTCGCCCGATTGCAGCGAGGCGAACCGCGACTGCGCATCCGGCAGCGGCTTCAGGATGATGCGATCGAGATAGGGATGGCCCTTGTTCCAATAGTCGGGGTTCTTCTCCAGCACCATGCGGTCGCCCGCGGTCCATGATTTCAGGATGTAGGGACCGGTGCCGACCGGATTGCGGTTGTAGTCGTCGCCCTTGGCCTTCCAGGCGGTCGGCGAATGCACGACGTTGTTCTGGCTCTGGATGGTGATCGTCGCCGGCAGATTCACCGAAGGATCGGTCAGATTGTAGACGATGGTGTATTCGTCGGGCGCCAGCACCTCCTTGACGTTGGTGATGTAGAAGGCGCAGCGGCACTTGTTGGCGGGATCCTTCTGCCGGTCGAAGTTTTCCTTGAAGGCCTGCGCATTGAACGGCGTGCCGTCGTGGAATTTCACGCCTTGGCGCAGTTTGAAGGTCCAGCTCTTGTAGTCGTCGGAATGGGTCCAGGACACTGCCAGCTTGGGCGCGGCCTCGCCCTTGTCGTCGAGCGTGGTCAGCGTGTCGAAGATCGCCGCCGCAGCCGTGAAGGTCGAGCTGTCGTAGACACCGACCTTGAGCGGGTCGAAGCCGGGAATGTCGAGCTCCTGGCCGACCGTGATGCTGCCGCCGGATTTTTGCGCGTGCGCTGGCCGCAGCAGCGGAACAATGGCGAATGCCGTGACAAGAAAAATCGGCGCGAGCCTGCGCACCGCGGCAACTGCGTTCGTCATTGTTCCCTCCCGAGGACTGCGTCCGATGTTTCGGATCGCTCGTGACGTCAGGCGAGATTGGCGAGAATCGCTGCGCTCGGCAAGAGGAACGCGCGCAGGATGCCACGACGCAGATCTCACTTGACCGAAGCGCACGAGCGCGGCCTTCGCTCAGGTTTTGCCTGACGGAATTAACTCTTCGCGCGAGAGACCCCCTCGAGCCAAGCGTCCGTGTGCTCGCCCAGCGCAGCCATCGTCATGCCAGGCGTCGTGTCGGCCTGCGACATGCGGTTGGAACGAGCCACCCTCGTCGTTCATGTCCGACAGCGCCTGACGATGCGCGAGTTGCGGATCGCGCAACGCCTCGGCGACGGTGCGATAGGCCGACGCTGGCACGCCCTCGTACCGGCGGGCGCGTCCGCATCGTCTCCCCGCCCTCGGTCTCGATCTTGATGACCTCGGCGCCCATGTCGACGAGCATCCGCGCGCAACGGGGACCGGCATTGGTGGTCGAAAAATCCAGCACCCCGCAGGCCGGCAAAAGCCTTTGTCGTCGTCCCCTCACGCTTGTCTGCTACTTGCATCCCCGGAGTGCTCTGAGGAACCCCGCGCGTTCTTGCTTGTTGAAGCGCCGACCCTAGATGGCGGCGGCCGATAGGAAAGTCTTTACCCGAACGGCAGCTTCCAGGGACGGGCTTGGAATTCCCGAGGGCAACTGGACCCGATCTTGCATAGCAGCAAACGGGCTCGGAAGAGGGCGGCTGTTCTTGAGGGTCTTATTCGTCACGACAGAGATGGACGATTTTGTCCGCGTCGGCGGACTCGGCGCCGTTTCTGCTGCCCTCCCGCGAGCGCTCCGCCCCTTCGCCGATATTCGGATCATGCTGCCCGGCTATCGCGACATCATCGAACAACTCACGCATATTCAGATCGTTGGCCGCTGTCCGGCGCTCGCGGAGATGCCGGCCTGCACACTCGGCAGGGCCGCGACGCGCGACGGCCTGCCGGTCTATGTGCTGCTCTGCTCGCAGCTCTACGACCGCCCCGGCAATCCCTATGGCGACGAAAGTGGGCGCGACTGGCCTGACAACGACATCCGTTTTGCGCGCTTGGCGTCGGCAGCCGCTGAGCTCGCGACGGGCAACCTGGACAAGAATTGGGCAGCAGACCTGATCCATGCCAATGATTGGCAGGCCTCGCTCGTGCCGGCCTACCTCGCCTGGCGCGGCTCGAAGCTACCGTCGATCCTGACCATCCACAACCTCGCCTATCAGGGCCTCTTCCCCAAAGACGCGCTGCGGCGGATCGGCGCACCCGAGAGCTCCTTCCACATCGACGGTGTCGAGTTCTACGATCAATTGTCCTTCCTGAAGGCCGGCCTCGTCTACGCCTCGCACCTGACCACCGTCAGCGCGACCTATGCGCGCGAGATCACCACGCCGGAATTCGGCTGCGGCCTCGAGGGCCTGTTGCGCGCCCGCGCCGAGGCAGCCGAGCTCACCGGCATCCTGAACGGGATCGACGAGAGCTGGGACCCCCGCTATTGCGCGCAGCTCGCCCAGCAATTCGGCGCCGGCGACTGGGCTGGCAAGCGGGCCAACGCGGACTATGTGCGCAAGCAGTTCGGGCTCGCGGTGTCGCGCGGACCGATGTTCGGCATCGTCGCCCGGCTGGTGCATCAAAAGGGCATCGACCTCGTGCTGTCGGCGGCCGACGAGATCATCGATGCCGGCGGGCAGATCGTCGTCACCGGCTCCGGCGAGCCGGCGCTCGAGCAGGCGCTGATCAACGCCCATCGCAGGCGGCCAGATGCGATCGGCGTCGCCATCGGCTTCAACGACGCGCAGGCGCGGCGCATCTTCGCCGGCAGCGATTTCACCCTGATGCCGTCGCGCTTCGAGCCCTGCGGGCTCAGCCAGATGTATGCCCAGCGCTTCGGCTCGCTGCCGATCGGCCACCAGACCGGCGGCCTTGCGGAAACCATCACCGACGGCGAGACTGGCTTCCTGTTCGCGCAGCCATCCTATGAATCCTTCCTCGGCGGCGTTCGCCGGGCCTTCACGACCTTCATGGCCCAGGAGCGCCTCGACTCCATGCGCCGCACCGCCATGTCGCGGTCGTTCAGCTGGAATATTTCCGCCGCCTGTTACAGCGCGCTGTATCGCAAGATCGCGTCGGCGTGAGGCGGCTTCGCCTGTCACGACGGGTCATCCGATCGAAGATCGTCCGATCCAGGCCCTGTTGAGACATCGCGTCATCCAGCCGGGCTGAGGCATGCCGCGCAGTCGTGCTCGCGCTTCCTGATACGGACCGACATAGCGCAGGCGGGCGGGCAGCCGGGGGTAGATGCGTCGTATCCACTTGAGCGCGCGGTCCGCCGCCCTGTCGTCGGCTTCGTCACAAGCCAACCCAAAACCCGCGCCCAGTCGCTCGGGCAGCATCCGGGCCGTCAGCGCCTGGTACCATTTGGGCGGCCGCAACCACTGTCGTCCGACGCCCCCGAGAATTTGTCCGGCCACCTCGCGCGCCGCGGTGCCAACGGTCAAAACCTCCGAGTGGGTCATGGCTTCAGTGTAGGCGAGAAAGGATTGCCAATCCGCCGGCAGGTCACCCGGGGTCAGTCCGAACATCGCTGCGAAAAGCCGGCATTCGGCCCAGTATCGCTCGCGCTCGTCGGCCGAGAACGGCGGCAAGACGAGATCGTGCGCCATGACCGCGCTCTCGACGAGCGTGGCGTGAACCCAACGCAGCGCCGCGACTTCATTGGCGCAGTAGTGCGAATTCGCTTCAAACGACCCGATGGCATCCGGCAAGCGGCCGACGATCGCGGCGTGGCGCCGATGCAGCTTGCGGGAAGCCGTCAGCGCCTGATCGAGCGAGCCGAATACCATCGTAAACATGACGTCGAAGGTTCGATGGAAGCGACCGATCGGGTCAGCGAGCGTTTTGGAGTGCTCGGCGATGGCGGCAGCGACCCACGGGTGCGCCAGTTGAAGCAGCAGCGCACGGCCGGCGCCGAGAAAAATCACGGCCTCCCGGTCAATTCGCCAGGTCAGTGAGGCCGGCCCAAAAATGCCCGCCGTCGATCCAGCCGCCTTGCTCCTGATATGATCGAGCGAAGACTCCAGGTCCTTCTCGGAAATCACTTTGCAACATCCGCTTGGGGCCAATTGCGAAGATCACGCGGATGAGCCGAAGAGACTCCGCCGCGCTACTCCGCCGCGACAGGCAGGATATCAGGATTATCGTGCAACACCACGCCCGAGAGCGGATCGAACTCGCCGATCCACGGCGCGCGCGCCAGCACCGATCGCGTATGGAGATAACCTGCGTCCCAGCGCCGCATGATGCCGGACGGGCTGAAGTCGATGTCCTTGGTGTGGGTCTCGCGGTCGAGCTGCGGCGCGAGCAGCCGCACCACATGCATCCGCGTCGGACAGCCATAGCTCGTCAGCGCGCGCACCGTAGGATCGCTGCGCTCGCTCTCAGGCAACCGCGCGGCGAGCTGGTTGATGACGTGGCGCAACCGGTGCGCCTGCTGCTGCCGCGCGATGTGGCTTGCGATCCGGCTGGAATATTGCACGTCCTTGTGACGGTTCAGCACCTCCGCCATCGTGGTCGGCTCGCCACCGACCGGATTCCACAGATGCACGGCGAAGATCAGCGAGTCCTTGCGCGGATTGTCGTCGAATACGGCTTCCGTCGGCGTATTCGAGAGGATGCCGCCATCCCAATAGAGCTCGCCATCGATGCGCACGGCCGGAAAGGCCGGCGGCAGCGCGCCCGAGGCCATGACGTGCCTCACCGTCAGGTCGCCGTCGCGGCTGTCGAAATAGCGCATCCGGCTGGTGCGGACGTGTGCGGCGCCGACCGTGAGACGCGGCGTGCAGCGGTTGATCAGGCTAAAATCGACGAGCTCGGAAAGCGTTTTCTCCAGCGGCGCGGTCGAGTAGAAGCCGGCATGATCGGCGCCCAGCGGAAAGGAGTCGCCGGCATGCGCCAGCGGATTGGGTCGGAAGAAGCCGGGTATGCCGTTGGTGATAGTCGACCAATAGGCGAGCTTCTCGTTGAAGCCGGGAAATGCGGTGCGCAGATTCCAGACCGGATTTTGCTCCATCCGCATCCAGAACTCCTTCAGCCGCGACAACCGATGTTGCGGCGCATTACCAGCAATGAGGCTGGCGTTGATTGCACCGATCGAGGTGCCGATGATCCAGTCCGGCTCGATGCCGGCCTCGTGCAGCGCCTGGTAGACGCCGGCCTGGTAGGAGCCAAGCGCGCCGCCGCCCTGGAGTACGAGCACGACCTGACCCGGCAGGTCTCTCGACTTGATGTGCTGCGTCATATCTTGCATGTGTCCGTCTCCCATCGCGCGGCACCGCTCGAATATTCGCAAGCTCAGCGCGATTGTTACGCCATGCTCTTTTGACCAATTGCCGAACACAACGGAAATGCCGGTTGGCTTCCGAAACCATACGTGCGCGCTATCGTGGGCGGGATGTCATTCCCCACCCTGATCGGCTAGATTCGCCTCGATCTTGCCGGGGAGCCGATCCATGGAGATGCACCAGGTCCGCTATTTTCTCGCGGTGGCCCAGCTTTTGAATTTCACGCGCGCGGCCGAGGAGTGCAACGTGACGCAGCCATCGCTGACCCGCGCGATCAAGCAGCTCGAAGCCGAGCTCGGCGGTGACCTGTTTCGGCGCGAACGGCCGGCGGCACAATTGACCGAGCTCGGCCAGCGCATGCATCCGCTGCTCAAGCAGTGCTACGAGGCCGCGGCCGGCGCGCGCTCGCTCGCCTCATCCTTCAGGAGCGGCGAGATCGGCGCGCTACGCATCGCGCTGACGCATTCGATCGATCTCGCCCTGCTCATCCCGCATCTCAACCAGATCAAGCGGCAGTTCAATCGGCTCGAATTCCGCTTCCTGCGCGGCTCGAGCCGCGAGGTCGGCGAGTTCCTCAAGAAGGGCGAGGCCGAGCTCGGCATCGCCGCCGAGATCGACGAAGCCTGGGGGCGGCTCGACGTCTGGCCGCTGTTCACCGAGAATTTCGAGCTCGTCATCGGCAAGGGCCATCCGCTCGCCGAGCTCAGCACGATCGAATTCGACGATCTGCGCTCCGAGCAGCTGCTCAGCCGAAGCTACTGCGAGCACGCAACGCGTATCTCGGCAAGCCTGCGCGAGCACGGCATCGACGTCGATCACAGCCACGAGGTTTCGAGCGAGCGCGACCTGATCGAGCTGGTCGAGGCCGATATCGGCGTCGCCATGGTGCCGCACACCTCGCCGCTGCCGGAGAGCCTCAGGCGCACGTCGGTAGCAGGGCTTGATGCCCGCCGCACCGTCAACCTCTACGGCGTCGCCGGCCGCCAGCGCACCGCCGTCGCCTCCGCCGTCATGCGCATGCTGCGCGGCGCGGACTGGCGGGAGATTGCGGGGTAGAGAATGAATCTCGCGCTCTTACGCTCTTGGCTCGCTGCGCAGCGGCGAGACGGGTAAGTTCTCTCTCCGCGCGTGATCATCTTGCATCTGAACTCGCTCACGCAGCGGGCCGCAAGTTTTTTGCGGCCCTGTGCTTTCCCACCAGTCGGTTACGCAGGCGCCTGCTGCTCGCCCTCGGCCGGTGGCGGCTCGGCTACGGGCTCGCCCGGGGCCTCGAGCGGTTCCGAAGAGACGGCGGTCTTCTGCTCGGGCGTAGCCTCGACGGCCGGGCTGGGCGTCGGCTCTGCGGTTGGCTCCGCGCTCGGGGTGGCCTGATCAGGTTCGTCTGGTGCCATGGGTATTTACCTCCCTTGGTAGGTGAGCTTTGTTGGACAGTGTTGTGGATTTGGACTTCTCGATTAGTGACGCGCCACCCAACGGGTGGCGCCGGAGTGGTCGCGTGCCCACGGGAGCAGGCAAGTCCTCGCGTATCAGTTGAAGCACAATGCGACCCTGCCCGCATTATCGTACGTTTAGCCGCGCTGCGATTTTCGGGGCTCAACGTGAATGCGCCTGTCCCACGTGCATCGAACTCGTCGAAATCTACTTCTCCCTGCTCGCGCTTTCCAACGCCTCAAGCAGATCGTCGATCTCCATGCGCTTGCGGAAGTCGGGATCGACGAAGCGCGCCTTGACGATGCCGTCGCGACCGACGACGAAGACCGCGGGGATCGGCAGGATCCAGCCGTCGTTGCCGTGGAACTTGGCCATGTCCTGATAGGAAAGGAGCCGCTGAATCTCGACCCCGAGCCAGATCGCCAGGTTGAGCGAGAGCGCGTAGCCATTGTCGAGGTCGGTGAGCACCGGGAACGGCGCGCCGGACTCGGCCTTGAACTTCTCCGAATATTCCTGCGTCTCCGGCATGATTGCGACGATCTGGGCGCCCATCGTCTTGATACGATCATGCGCCTCGGTCACCGCGCGCACATTCAGCCGGCAGTAGGGACACCAATGGCCGCGGAAGAACATGACGGCCGCTGGGCCACGCGCCAGCAGCGAAGGCAGCGCGATCAGCTCGCCGTTCTCGTCGGGCAGCATGAACGGCGGCATTGCGTCGCCCGGGCGCGGTGCGTTTTCGCCGCCGCCGTTTTCGGCGAGCCGCGCGACCAGGCGATCGACCGCCGTGCCATAGGCCGGAAAGATCTCGCGACCGGCATCGGCATAGGCCCGTAGCTGCTCGTTGAGCGTGCCATCCATGTCGCGGCAACGCTGGAAGGCGAGCCTGAGCTGTTCGGCATCGGCTGGTGAGAGGGACATCATTTTCCGCTCCGGCGTCATGGGTCGAATACTAGGTTCGTCGCGGCGCCGCCCGCAAGGGCCGGTCACGCGAACGCGGGTCAGTGCACATCGAACGCCGGACCGCGCGAAGGCGGAAATGCCGATGCCCAATCGGTTCGATAGCCGCCGCCTATCGATAGCGCGGGGCTATCGCGTCGAGAGCGAGATGGCATTTCATCGGAGACCTCCCTTCGACCAGGCTGACCCCACAGCCGGCCATCAACGAGGCCGCGGCCAACAGAGGAGAAGTTCCATGTTCAAGCATCCAATCCTGTCGCGCGCAGTGTGGGCGGGCCTTGCTCTCATCGGCGCTGTCGCGGCACAACCGGCGTTCGCCGGCGAATGTCCGGCCGACAAGATCAAGCCGAATGCACGCCAGATGGTCGACTACAAGCCGGTCGGCGTCACCGACGTCACGCTTGGCTCCATCGACCTCGAAAAGCAGCCCGCCAACATCAGGGAGCGCGAGCTGCGCTTCCGAAAGTTGACGATCGAGCCCGGCGGCATCGTGCCGTGGCACAGCCATGACGACCGCCCCGCCCTGATCTTCGTGCAGCAGGGCGAGATCGTCGAATACGCCTCCAACTGTATCGATCCGATCGTGCACAAGGCAGGCGATCTCCGCCCGGAGGTCTACGGCACCTCGCATTGGTGGAAGAACCTCGGCAAGGAGACCGTCATTCTCTACGTCGGCGACGTCCGCAAGGATCCGCGCGACCACAATATGTAAAGCAGCCTTGTTGCAGCCATCGCCTCGTCATTCCGGGGGCGGCTCGAAGAGCCGAACCCGGAATCTCGAGAATCCCCGAAGCGCAATTGCGCTCGGAGGTCCGGTCCTTACGCACCATCCCGGAATGACACCGACCGTTTTAGGGCATCGCATCATGACCGCTCTGTCCGCACGCATGAAGCCGCTTGCAATGGAGATGAGCCGGCATTCGCCGGGCACGCTCCTCCGCTCCATCATCATCGGTCTGACCGCTTTCCTCACCGTGGTCGACCTGTTTGCCACCCAGGCGATCCTTCCTTCATTGACACGGCATTACGGCGTGACACCGGCAGCCATGGGTTTTGCCGTCAATGCGAGTACCTTCGGCATGGCAATCGCCAGCCTCGTTGTCGGCTTCTTCAGCCCGCACATCGATCGACGGCTTGGCATTCTGCTGAGCCTGACCTTGCTCGCCTTCCCCACCAGTCTGCTCGCGTGGGCGCCCAACCTCGCGATCTTCACCGGCTTGCGCGTCATCCAGGGCCTCTGCATGGCCTCCGCATTCGCGCTGACGCTCGCCTATCTCGGCGAGCAGTGCAGCGCGATGGATGCGGGCGGTGCGTTCGCCGCGTACATCACGGTCAATGTCGCCAGCAATCTGATCGGCCGACTTATCGCGGCCGCAATTGCCGACAGTCTCGGTCTGGCCTGGAACTTCTACTTCTTTGCTGCACTTAATCTCGCGGGCGCCGTGCTCGTCTATTTCACCATCCAGCGCGCCCGGCCGATGCAAACGATGACGCCGGCGGCGTCTCCATTCGACGCGATGTCGGCACATTGGCGCAGTCCGCGGCTGCGCGCCGCCTTCGGTCTCGGCTTCTGCATCCTGTTCGCCTTCATCGGCACCTTCACCTTCGTCAACTTCGTGCTGGTGCTGCCCCCGCTATCGCTCGGAATGATGGAACTCGGCCTCGTCTACCTGGTCTTCCTGCCCTCGGTCTTCACCACCCTTCTCGCCGGACGCGCCGTAGCACGCATCGGAACGCGACCGACGATCTGGGCGGCGCTCGGCGTTGCCGCGCTCGGTCTGCCCCTGACACTGACTGCAAATCTGGTCAACGTGCTCGCCGGCATGGTGCTGGTTGGCGTCGGCACCTTCTTCGCGCAGGCCGCCGCGACCGGCTACGTCGGACAGGCGGCCACCGAGAACCGCGGCGTCGCCAGTGGAACGTATCTGGCCTGCTATTTCAGTGGCGGTCTCATCGGCACCGCGCTGCTTGGTCGGCTGTTCGATGCCTATGGGTGGATGGCCTGCGTCACCGGCGTCGGAACGGCCCTGGCTGCTGCGGCACTGCTGACGTTTGCGCTCCGAAGCGACGCCTAGCGCTTCACCTGCGCCAAATCAGGCCGCGGCTCCTGCGGCGGATCGTCATCGGCGATGGCGCGCCAGGCCGCCCCGTCGAGATCGTCATACTGCCCGCTCTTCAGCGACCACAGGAAGGCGACGAGGCCGGCAAGCCCGAGCCCCAGCGCCAGAGGAACGAGGATGATCAGGACTTCCATGATATGTTCCCCCGCGAGGCGCTGCGCGCGCGCAGCGCGTTCAGCATGACCAGGATCGACGATCCGCTCATTGCGGCCGCCGCGATCAACGGCGTCACGACGCCGCTGATGGCAATCGGCACCGCCAGGATGTTGTAGCCGATCGCAAGCCAGAGATTTTGCCGCATCAGGTGCAACGCCTTGCGGGCATCATCGACGGCCGTCACGACCGGCGTCAGCGGCTTGCCGAGGAAAACGAGGTCCGCGGTCGCCTGGCTGAGATGCGCGGCCGAGATCGGCGACATCGAGACGTGGGCCGCAGCAAGCGATGGCGCATCGTTCATGCCGTCGCCGACCATCAGCACGCGTGTGCCGCGCCGCTTCAGCTCCTCGATCCGCGCGATCTTGTCGGCCGGTGTGACACCAGCCCGCCACTCGGGAATGCCAAGCGCATCTGCCGCTGCCCTTACCGCTGGCTCGCGGTCGCCGGAGAGGATCTCGATGCCGACATTGCGCGCCTTCAGCGCCGAGATCACCGTGACCGCATCCGGGCGCAGGGCCTGCCGCACCGTGAAGATGAACTTCTCCGCCCCCCTGTTGAAGGCGACGATGGACGCTTCCGGGTCGAGATCGGCGCTGCTCTTCATGAGTTCTTCGGCACCGCAGAAGGACGGCCGGCCAAGGCGGATCTCGATGCCGTCGACGCTCGCGCGCACGCCCTGCCCGGCCTCCTCGACCGCGCCTACGATCGGAGATTTTGCACCGGCAGCCTGCGCCACCGCGGTCGCGACGGGATGATGGCTCGACAGCGCGAGCTGCCCGGCAAGCGCCAGGATATCGGCAGGGATCGCCGCCGCATTGACCACGTCGAGATCCGGCAGCGTCAGCGTGCCGGTCTTGTCGAAGATAATGTGATCGGCCTCCGCCAACCGCTCGATCGCGTCACCGGCGTTGAGCAGCACGCCGGATTTGAACATCGCGCCCGAGGCCACCGTCTGCACCGTCGGGATCGCAAGTCCGAGCGCGCAAGGACAGGTGATGATCAGCACGGCGACGCCGGTGACGATCGCATCATGCCAGCCTGCCCCAGCCAACACCCAGCCGAGGATGGTGAGGAGCGCGGTGGCATGCACCACCGGCGCGTAGAGACGCGAAGCCCGATCGGCGAGCCGCCGATAGCGCGAGCGCGCTTGAAGCGCGTTGTCGAGCAGGCGGGTGATCTCCGCAAGCAACGTCGCCTCCGACGCCGCCGAGACGCGAACCCGCAACGTGCCGGAGATGTTCATCGAGCCGGCGTAGACCGGCGTGCCCTTGTCAGCCGTGACATAGAGCGTCTCGCCGGTGATCAGACTCTGATCGATCTCCGAGCGGCCCTCGATCACGGTGCCGTCGACGGCGCAGCGTTCGCCGGGCCGCAGCAGCACGATGTCGCCCGGATCGATTGCGGCGACCGGCACCTGCGAGATCTCGTCGGGGCCGACGAACTTTGCCACGGTCTCGGCCTTCAGCGCCGCCAGATTTCCGGCGACCGCACGCGTCCGCCGTCGCATGTTCTGGTCGAGGACGCGCCCGACCAGGAGGAACGTCAGCAGCATGATCGCGGCATCGAAATAGGCGTGCTCGGCGTGGTGGATGGTCTCGACCACGGACATGCCGAGCGCGAGGGTCACCCCGATCGAGATCGGAACGTCCATGTTGGTGGTCTTCGCCGACAGCGCGCGCCAGGCCGAGCGGAAGAACGGCTGGCCGGCATAGGCCGCGGCCGGGAGCGCAATCAGCGCCGACAGCCAGTGGAAGAAATCGCGCTGCTCGGGCAGCATGTCGCTGACATTGCCGGACCACACCGGGATCGACAGCATCATCACGTTCATGGTGGCGAAGGCTGCAACGCCGAGGCAGCGCAGCAGGAAGCGCGACTCGGCGACCTCGATCGCCTCCGCGCTTGCCGTCTCGTAAGGATAGGCCTTGTAGCCGAGCTCCTCGAGCCGATCGATGAAGCGCGCGGGATCGAGCGTGCCCTCCTTCCATTCCAGCGCGACGCGGCGGTCGGTGAGATTTACCCGCGCCAGCGTCACGTCGGGAATGGCGGAGAGACCGCGCTCGATCTTCGCCATGCAGCCGGCGCAGTGCACGCCCTCGACGGCGAGATCCATGTGCCGGAGCCCGTCACCCGCGGCACGAACATAATGGGAGAAGTCGCGCGAGACCTGCATGAGGACTTCCTTCAGTTCAGGATCACGCGATTGCGCGACATGAACATGCGCTCACCGCGCGCATCGCCCTCGAGTACGAGATCCCACTGCCCCGGTGCGACGGCTTTCGCGTTGCCGCCATAGACTCCGATGCCGATCTCGGCGAGCTCGACGGAAAGATCGGCGCGCTTGTCGATCGGCCGCTCCAGTCGCCCTGAGAATTTCAGGCCGGTGACCGGGCGGCCGGTGGCGTCACGGGCCTCGATCCGCACCGTCGCGCCGCCATCGGCGCTGCGCTCGATCTTCGCGTCGACCTCCCACTTCCGCTCCGCCTGCCCCCGCGCAGCCGCGATCTCCTTCTCGTAGGTGAGACCGGCGGCATAGGGACTGTCGACGTCGGTACCGGGAAGCGTCGCGATCGCAAGCTTCATCATGGTGACGTTGACGCCGATCACGACGCCGAAAAACGCAACCAGAATGATGAGGACCGTGGTGCCGGTCAGAGGCTTCGGTGCGGCGGATGCCATGGCGAACTCCAAACGATGCTCTCAGGGCGCGACGAAATTGTCGGTGGCGGTGGCGACCTCGCCGAGCCCGATATCGGTGACGTGGAAATGGACCGGGATCGATTTCTCCGGATTGCTCTCGGCCGGCGCCGTCACCAGCAGCCGCAATTCCGCGGTCTGGTCACGACCGATCACGACCATCGGCCGGTCCGGCGTGACGGAATCGACGCCGACGACATGGACCTTGGCATTCACGGGCCCGTCGACGTCGAACGCGATGACGCGGTCGAAGCCGCGCTTGTTGAGCAGCCGGACCGTGTAGGCATTGCGGATCGAGCCGTCGCTCAGCTTGACGGCAATCGGGTTGCGGTCGTGCAGCACGTTGACGTCGAGCAGGCTGCGGGTCAGCAGCGCATAGAGCATGATGCCACCGATGATCACGATGATCGCGCTGTAGACGATGGTGCGAGGCCGCACGATGCGATAGATCGGTGACTTGCCTTGCTGGCGGCGCTGGATGTTGATGTCGTTGTCATAGGCGATCAGACGGGTTGGCCGACCGATCTTGGTCATCACGGTATCGCAGGCATCGATGCACAGGCCGCACTGGATGCATTCCATCTGCGGCCCATTGCGGATGTCGATGCCGGTCGGACAGACCGCGACGCACTGATAGCAGTCGACGCAGTCGCCGACCTGCTCGCCGAGCGCGCGCAGCTCGGCGGCCTTCTTGACCGACGTGCGCTTCTCGCCGCGATCGTAGCGGTAGGTGACGTTGAGCGCCCATTCGTCGGTGAGCGCGGCCTGGATGCGCGGCCACGGGCACATGTAAGTGCAGACCTGCTCGCGCATGTAGCCGGCGAGCAGATAGGTCGTCGCGGTGAGAATGCAGATCCAGACATAGGCGATCATCGGCGCCTGGAAGGTGACGAGCTCCTTCACCAGTGTCGGCGCATCATTGAAGTAGAGCACCCAGGCGCCGCCAGTCCACCAGGCGATCAGGAGCCAGATCGAATGCTTGAGCACGATCTCGGAGATGCGCTCGAGCTTCATCGGGTCGGACGCGGCGTCCTTTTTCATGCGCTCGCGCCGATCGCCCTCGATCAGGCGCTCGACGGCGTAGAACAGGTCGGTCCAGACCGTCTGCGGACAGAGATATCCGCACCAGATCCGACCGCCGATCGAGTTCATCAGGAACAGCGCCACCGCAGCTACGATCAACAGGCCGGTGAAGTAATAGACCTCCTGCGGCCACAGCTCGATGAAGAAGAAATAGAAGCGGCTGTTGGGCAGATCGATCAGCACCGCCTGGCTGGGGGCGCCAAGGCCGCGGTTCCAACGCACGAACGGCAGGAAATAGTAGACGCCGAGGCAGAATGCCATCAGCCCCCATTTGGTCCGGCGGAACGTGCCCGAGACGCTTTGGGGGTAGACTTTCTTGCGGGACGCGTAGAGCGGCCCGTAGTCGTCTTCCTGTGTGAGCTCGTTCGGGTTCGCGGCCGTGTTCATCGCTCGATCCGTTTGCGGGTACGATTGAAGCTAGATCGAATTCCGACCGTACAGTTGATCCAGCTCAACGGGGGCGGGTTTCCCCGCCCCTCGATTGCCTAAGCAGCCTTCGCTTACTTGCCGCCGCCGAGCGAGTGAACGTAGACCACCATCGCCTTGAGGGTGGCGGGATCAAGCCGTCCCTCCCACGCCGGCATGACACCGGCGCGGCCCTGGCTGATGGTCTCGATCAGGGTCGCCTCGTCCGAGCCATACAGCCAGATCTTGTCGGTCAGGTTGGGCGCGCCCATCTCCTGGTTGCCCTTGCCACCGTCGCCATGGCAGGCGACGCAATTCTCAGTGAAGATCTTTTCGCCCTTGGCAGCGTCATAGCCCTGCCGGGTCGGCAGGCCCGAGAGCGAGCGCACGTAGTTGGCGACCGTGACGATCTCGTCGGGCTTCAGCACGCCGTCCTTGCCGAAAGCGAGCATCTGGCCCTCATGGGTCTTGGCGTGACCGGACCGCGCGCCAAACTGGATGGTCTGCATGATCTGTTCGAGCGTGCCGCCCCATAGCCAGTCGTCGTCATTTAGGTTCGGGAAGCCCTTGGCGCCGGCGGCGCCGCTGCCGTGGCACGGCGCGCAATTGTCGCCGAACACGACCCTGCCCTTGGCACGTGCGAGCGCCAGCAGCGCCGGATCCTTCTCGATGTCGGCGAGCGGAGCCGCCGCCAGCGCCGCCATCTTCTCGCCGCGGGCGGCCTCGAGGTTGGCGAGCTCCACTGCGAGGCTGGCGCGCGTCGAATAGCCCAGCAGACCGGTGGTATTGCTCGAGATCAATGGCCAGGCCGGATAGACGATCCAGTAGCCGATCGCCCAGACGATGGTGAGATAGAACGTCACCAGCCACCAGCGCGGCAGCGGCGTGTTCAGCTCCTTGATGCCATCCCATTCGTGTCCGGTCGTGGTCTTGCCGGAGACACTGTCGAGTTCACCGTGATCGGTCATGATCCCTTACTCCTCGCGCAACGGCAATCGCGCCGCTTCGTCGAAAGCGGCCTTGTTGCGCGGCCAGAATGCATAGGCGACGATCGCGAGGAAAATCGCGACGAAGGCCGGGGTCCAGATCGTCGTCACGAGATCGGACGCAAGGTTGTGGACTGTCAGAATTGCTTTCATCGTTGATGCCTTCTCAGCGGAGATTGGCTTTCTCGTTGTAGAGCTTGAAGTCGACGAGCGTGCCGAGCATCTGGAGGTAGGCGATCAGCGCGTCCATCTCGCTCGGGGCGCCCGGCTTGCCGTCGAAATTGCGCACCGCCGCCTTGGCGTAGCGCTTGGTGAAGGCATCGCTGCCGGCATTGTCCGGATCGGCCTGCGCCTTCAGGTCATTGGCCGCATTGGCGATCTGGTCATCGCTGTAGGGGACGCCGACGGCCTTGAGCGTCCGCATGTGATCGGCAATCGTGGTGGGATCGACTTCATTCTCGGCCAGGAAGGGATAGCCCGGCATCACCGACTGCGGCACGATGGCGCGCGGGTTGGTCAAATGGGTCACGTGCCAGTCGTCCGAATATTTGGCGCCGACGCGGGCAAGATCGGGACCGGTACGCTTGGAGCCCCACTGGAACGGGTGGTCGTACATGCTCTCGGCGGCGAGCGAGAAGTGACCGTAGCGCTCGACCTCATCGCGCAGCGGACGGATCATCTGCGAGTGGCAGAGATAGCAGCCCTCGCGGACGTAGATGTTGCGGCCGGCGAGCTCAAGCGGCGTATAAGGCCGCACGCCGTCGACCACCTCGATCGTGCTCTTGAGGTAGAACAGCGGCGCGATCTCGACGAGACCACCGATCGAGATCACCAGCAGGATGCCGACGACCAGGACGATCGAGTTCTTTTCGAAGATTTGGTGGCGTGACCAGAACGACATTGCTGAGCTCCTCATTCCGCCGGCTGAAGAGCGACGGGCAACTGCACTTCCGCCTCGCCGACGCGCACGGTCATCCAGAGGTTGTAGGCCATGATCAGCGAGCCGATCAGGAACAACCCTCCGCCGGCCGCACGGATGACGTAGAAGGGATGCATCGCTTCCACGGTTTCGATGAAGGAATATTCGAGAAAGCCGAGCGAGGTGTAGGCGCGCCACATCAGGCCCTGGAGGATGCCAGACACCCACATCGCCGAGATGTAGAGGACGATGCCGAGCGTCGCGATCCAGAAGTGCCAGTTGACGAGCTTGAGGCTGTAGAGGCCCTTACGGTTCCAGGCCCATGGTACGAGGCAATACAGCGCGCCGAAGGAGACGAAGCCGACCCAGCCGAGCGCACCGGAATGCACGTGGCCGATGGTCCAGTCGGTGTAGTGGCTGAGCGAGTTGACGACCTTGATCGACATCATCGGACCTTCGAAGGTCGACATGCCGTAGAACGCGACGGAGACCACCAGCATGCGCAGCACGGGATCGGTGCGCAGCTTGTCCCAGGCGCCCGACAGCGTCATCAGGCCGTTGATCATGCCGCCCCAGGAGGGCATCCACAGCATCACCGAGAAGGTCATGCCGAGCGTCTGCGTCCAGTCCGGCAGCGCCGTGTAGTGCAGGTGGTGCGGGCCGGCCCAGATGTAGAGGAAGATCAGCGACCAGAAGTGGATGATGGAGAGCCGGTAGGAATAGATCGGCCGCTCCGCGCGCTTGGGGATGAAGTAGTACATGATGGCGAGGAAGCCAGCGGTCAGGAAGAAGCCGACCGCGTTGTGGCCGTACCACCACTGAAACATCGCGTCCTGAACGCCGGCCCAGGCGACGTAGGACTTGGATCCGAATACCGACACCGGCAGCGCGGGATTGTTGCCGAGATGCAGGACGGCGATCGTGACGATGAAGGCGAGATAGAACCAGTTCGCGACGAAGATGTGTGGTTCCCGGCGCTTGATCACCGTGACGAGGAAGACGAGCAGATAGGTCACCCAGACGATGGTCAGCCAGAGGTCCGCATACCATTCCGGCTCGGCATATTCCTTGGACTGGGTGACGCCGAGCAGATAGCCGGTGCCGGCCACGAGGATGAAGAAGTTGTAGCCGACCACGACGAACCAGGGCGCGAGATCGCCGGCAAGCCGGACACGGCACGACTTCTGCACGACGTAGAAGGAGGATGCGATCAGCACATTGCCGCCGAACGCGAAGATCACTGCCGAGGTATGCAGCGGACGCAGGCGGCCAAAACTCGTCCATGGCAGATCGAAGTTGAGCGTGGGCCAGGCGAGCTGCGAGGCGATGATCAAGCCGACCAGGAAGCCGGCGATGCCCCAGAACATCGACATGAAGGCGGAGAACTTGATCGGCCCCATATTGTAGTTCGGCCGGCCATTGATCTCCGCGGGCGGCAGCGCCGCAGGGCGCTCGAAGTAGCGGTTGAGAATGACGAAGACAGCCGCGACGCTCGCCGCAGCGCTCAGCGAAGCATGGAAGGCGAAGGGCGAATCGATCGCCTTGGCTGCCGCGACCACGCAAAGGAAGGCCGTGACTGCGAACACTGCCGCCAGGCCGCTTTCACCGATGGTCATGGATTTGGAAATGGAGGGCTGGCTCATGCGGATTCTCTCTGAAAGAACACGGAGCCAGAAACCATATTCATGCTCGCGAGGAATTGATTGAAATCAAGAAAAGCGGATTTCCGGCACCCCCGATCGACAGGACATCGGGAAGCAATATCAGTCGCTTACGTGCGTTTTTCGCGCGCACGACTGGCGCAGCTCGGGCAATTTCGCGGAGCCCGGATGTCGCAAAAATGATCCAGCCTGATCGCTAGTCGCGCGCGGTGGCCTTGAGCGCGGTGATGACGTCCTCCCGCGCGATGATGCCGACGAGCTTTTGCGTTCCGTCGAGCACGATGATGCTCCGAATCCGATGCTCGACCATGAGCTGGAGCACGCGGGTCAACCGCGTGTCGGGGTGAACGTAGATGAATTCCGGCGTCATGACGTCGCCGACCTTGCGATTCATCAGGTCGAGATAGCGCGGCACCATCTGGCTCGGCGTGAAAGCGAAGCATTTCAGGATATCGAACTTGGTGACGATGCCGACGACCTGCCCGTCCTCCTCGACCGGATAGCCGTTGAAGTCGTCGCGCTCGAACATCTCGCTGAGCTCGAGCATGTTGAGATCGCGCACCACGGTCTTGACGTTGCGCGTCATGTAGCCGTCGGTGGTCTGTTCAAGGAATCTGTACACGGCGCGTCCTCTGATTGTCTTTCAGTCAACCGATGTCAGTGCGATAGCAGCACGCAACGGGCTGACTGGGTGAGCAGATATTGCGTGACGCCGCCGAGGACCAATTCGCGGAACCGCGAATGGCCGTAGGCGCCGGCAACGATCAGGCCGGCTCCGACGTCGGCAGCCAACTTACCCAAATGGTCAGCTGCGGTTTCGTTCCGGCCCGTTTCCGACACCCGTGCGGTCGCCGTGACGCCATGGCGGACGAGCCACGAAACGACGTCGGTGACGGAGGCGAGCACCGCCGGACGGTCGTCATCCGGCTCCGGAATCGCGACGATCGTGATCTCCTTCGCCTTGCGCAGCAGCGGCAGTGAATCGACGACCGCACGCCGCGCCTCCGGCGTATCCTTCCAGGCCACCAGCACGCTGCGCAGATCAAGCCAGTTGGCGCTGTCAGGCACGACCAGCAGCGGACGGCCAGCCTGCATCACCAGATCCTTGGGGCTCGCAAGCGAGAAGGCGTCCGAGAAGGCCGGGCTTTGCCCGCCGCTGACGATGATGTCGGCGCAGCGCGCCTGCTGCAGCGCGTAATGAGCCGGGAAATCGATCGCGCCGCGCCACTCGACGTGCCCTCCGCGATTCCTGGTTGCGGCACGGAATTGTCCCTCCAGCTCGGCAAGGCGCCGCCGGACCGAGGCCTCGCCCTGGTCGATCAGGCGCTGCGCCTCGGCACCGTCGGTGAAATAGAGGGGCGGCGCGAACTGCGCCGCAGCAACTCCGACGATCGCCGCCTCGAAGCGCTCCGCAAGCTCGCCCGCGATCTCAAGCCTCGCCTCATTGGGCTGACCAAGCGCCATGCCGACCATGACGGTCGCGTATGTCATTCCAAATCTCCCGAACCTGCAGATCCCGGCCATGCTAGGCGTATTGCGGTGGGCGCGGGATGAGATAGATCAAGCCAGCAAACGGTTCGGGTTACCGCTGGACTGGTCACCTCGCCGCGAGGTGCCGATCGCCGAACTTGTCTCCGGGGCGGCCATGCGCGAAATTGCGGTCGCGGAACCGCGACCCGGCCCCCACAACGCAAAGGATGGAAGCAAATTGAGCCCGACCCGCGTAACTCATCCGGCAGATGACGGTCGGGGTGAACATTTCCGGGTCCGGATCGAGGGATTCGGCGTCGGTACCTGGGACCTCGACCTCAAGACACAGGAATTCGAGTGGTCGGATGCGGCTGGAGCCATGTTCGGCGTCGCCCGCAACCAGCCGATCACCTACGAGCTCTTCCTGTCGCGCCTCGAGCCGAGAGACCGCGAGCGTGTCGAAGCCGCCATCAGGCGCGTCGCCGAGCGCGGCGGCGGGTTCGACGTGTCGTTCCGAATCGCCGATTCCGGCAGAGGACAATGGATCAGGGCCCGCGCCGGCCTGATCCGGGACGAAGCCGGTAGCGCGCGCCATCTCAGCGGGATCTTCCTCGACATCGACGAGGAGAAGCAGGTCGAAGAGGCGCTACGCACACGCGAGACCCATCTCCGCTCGATTCTGCACACGATCCCCGATGCCATGATCGTCATCGACGGCCATGGCATCATCCAGCTGTTCAGCACGGCCGCCGAGCGCCTGTTCGGCTATTTGGAGCATGAGGCGATCGGCCAGAACGTCAGCATCCTGATGCCCGACCCCGACCGCTCCCGCCACGACAGCTATATCGCCCGCTACCGTACCACGCGCGATCCCCACATCATCGGCATCGGCCGCATCGTCACCGGCAAGCGGCGCGACGGCACGACGTTTCCGATGCACCTGTCGATCGGCGAGATGCAATCCGGCGGCGAGCCTTATTTCACCGGCTTCGTCCGCGACATGACCGAACACCAGCACACCCAGGCACGGCTCCAGGAGTTGCAGTCCGAGCTCGTCCATGTTTCGCGCCTGAGCGCGATGGGTGAGATGGCCTCGGCGCTCGCGCACGAGCTCAACCAGCCGCTGGCGGCCATCAGCAACTATATGAAGGGCTCGCGCCGGCTGCTGGCGGGCAGCAGCGACCCGAACATCGAAAAGATCGAGAGCGCGATGGACCGCGCCGCCGAGCAGGCGTTGCGCGCCGGCCAGATCATCCGCCGCCTGCGCGACTTCGTCTCGCGCGGCGAATCCGAGAAGCGGGTCGAGAGCCTCTCCAAGCTGATCGAGGAAGCCGGCGCTCTTGGCCTTGCCGGCGCCCGCGAGCAGAACGTCCAGCTCCGCTTCAACCTCAATCCGGAGGCCGATCTCGTGCTGGCCGACCGCGTCCAGATCCAGCAGGTGCTGGTCAACCTGTTCCGCAATGCGCTGGAAGCCATGGCGCAATCGCCGCGGCGCGAGCTCGTCGTCGCCAACACCGAGATCGCCGACGACATGATCGAGGTCGAGGTCTGCGATACCGGATCCGGCTTCCACGACGACGTGAAACCGAACCTGTTCCAGACCTTCTTCACGACCAAGGAGACCGGCATGGGCGTGGGACTTTCCATCAGCCGCTCGATCATCGAGGCTCACGGCGGCCGCATGTGGGCCGAGAGCAACGCATCGGGCGGCGCGACATTTCGCTTCACCTTGCCGGCAGCCGACGAGAACTGATCAATGACCACCAAAGGACATGTCTACGTCATCGACGACGACGAGGCGATGCGGGATTCGTTGAACTTCCTGCTGGATTCGTTCGGCTTCAGTGTCCGATTGTTCGAGACGGCGCAGACCTTCCTCGATGCGCTGCCGGGCCTCTCCTTCGGCTGCGTGGTCTCCGACGTGCGCATGCCAGGGCTTGACGGGATCGAGCTCTTGAAGCGCATGAAGGCCGTGCAAAGCCCATTCCCGATCCTGATCATGACCGGTCATGGCGACGTTCCGCTGGCGGTCGAAGCCATGAAGCTTGGCGCCGTCGATTTCCTCGAAAAGCCGTTCGATGACGATCGCCTGATCGCGATGATTGAAGCGGCGATCCAGCGCGCCGAGCCTGCTGCCAAAAGTGAGGCGATCACGCAGGACATCGCCGCGCGTGTGGCCTCGCTCAGCCCACGTGAGCGCCAGGTCATGGAGGGGTTGATCGCTGGCCTCTCCAACAAGCTGATTGCCCGCGAATACGACATCAGCCCGCGCACCATCGAAGTGTATCGGGCGAACGTCATGACCAAGATGCAGGCGGGCAGCCTGTCGGAGCTGGTGCGGCTGGCGATGCGCGCCGGCATGCTCAAGGATTGAGGAGGCTTCGACTTGAGGCATGTCAAGTCGGTCCCCCCGCCGCGTGTTAGCAGAGTCGCATGACTGAGATCAGCTTGCACCATGGGCGGGATCCGATGTCGTCCCCACTCAAGCCCACCGTCTACGTGGTCGACGACGACGACGCCGTCCTGGGATCACTGCGATTCCTGCTGGAAACGGACGGCTTCGTCGTGCGGACCTTCAGGAATGCCACGGCATTGCTGAATGCCCCGCACTCCCCTGGCGCGGACTGCTACGTGATCGACTACAAGATGCCCGATATCAACGGCGTCGAGCTCGCCAGGCGCCTGCGCAAGTCGGAGGGCGACACGCCCGTGATTCTGATCACGGGCTATCCGGACGAGAATATTTCGACCCGGGCCGCCGCGGTCGGGATCAAGGACGTGATCTTGAAGCCGCTTCTCGACGAAAGTCTCATCAAGCGCATCCGTGGCGCCATCCAGCGCAAGCCCAAGGGCTGACCAGGGCCGACCTACGGGGATCTACGTAGGTACACCTCCTTAAGATATCGCTCGAAATTTTCAAGCACCGCACCCCGCGGTAACCATGTGCCATCTGAAATGGAGATGGCCAAGATGCTCACCCAGTCACTCACCACCCAGGTTCACGGCAGCAAGATCGCCCCCGCCGCTCATCACGTCTCCGATCAGTTCGGCGCGATCACCGGCCATGTCGGCCTTGTCGCCACCGAGTTCTCCTACCGCAAGGACGAGGAGATCTACGGCGAGGACGAGCCTGCTGAATACGTCTACCAGGTGGTCTCCGGCGCGGTGCGCAGCTACAAGCTCCTTTCCGACGGCCGCCGCCAGATCGGCGCCTTCCATCTCCCCGGCGACGTGTTCGGCCTCGAATCCGGCGCCACGCACCGCCTCGCTGCCGAAGCCATCATCGACACCACCGTGCGCCTCGTGAAACGCTTCAGCCTCGAGAAGGCCGCCGGCACCGACGTGCAGGTCGCCCGCAAGCTCTGGGCAATGACCGCGGGAGAGCTGCGCCACGCCGAGGACCACATGCTGCTGCTCGGCCGCAAGACCGCCATGGAGCGCGTTGCGACCTTCCTGCTCGAAATGGACCGCCGGCTCGCGGTCGCCGGCATGATGGCGCTGCCGATGTGCCGCCGCGACATCGGCGACTATCTCGGCCTCACGCTGGAGACCGTGTCGCGCGCGCTGTCGCAGCTCCATTCCCAGGGCATCCTGGGCTTCTCCGGCGCCCGGCAAATCGTGCTGCGCAACCGCCAGCGTCTGCACAATCTCGACGCCTGATTTTCTTCCTCCGTGCCATCTTCCCAACTGGCCGGCCGAATCCGTTTCGGCCGGCCATTTTCTCGTTCTCAACGCGCGCTGCGCCGCGTCTCCGGCATCACCAGGAAAATCAGGACGAGCCCGACCGCTGCGACGCAGGCGAGGCCGACAAAGGCAGTGCTGCTGCCGAACCTGTCGCTGATGAAGCCGCCAAGCACGGTGCTCAGCGACGCACCGATGCCGGTCGCGGTTCCCACGACTCCCTGTGCAAGATTGAAATGGCCGCTGCCGAAGGCGACGTCGGCGACGATGAGCGGAATCATCACCGCGAACACCGCGGCCGTGATGCCGTCGAACACCTGCACCAGCACCAGGAGATATGGATCGCGGACGGTTGCGAACAAAAGGCCGCGAATTGCAAGCGCGCCAAATCCGATCAGCAGCAGCGGGCGCCGGCCCCAAGCCTGCGCCTTGCGCCCGACCGTCGGCGACATCAGCGCAACGATCGCCTGCGGCACGATGATGCAGCCGGCGATCAGGACGGTCGCCCACTGGCTCGACCGCGTCGTCACCACGCTCGCCATCAGCGGCAGCATCGCCGCGTTCGCAAGCTGCAGCAGCAGCACACTACAGGCGAAGATCAACAGGGGCCGCTGCCTCAGCAGATGCCACACATTCGTATCCGCGCCTTCGGCGGCTTCGCGCGGCATCGCGCCGTGCGCGCGCGCCACGTCGACCTCCTCCTCGCGGATCCGCGACAAGGCGATCAGGGTCGGGATCGCGAGCAGGAAAGTGACCAGGAACACCGAGCGGCTCGACAGCAGATAACCGGCGGTGCCCATCACCGCGGCGGCGACACCATTGCCAAGCGAGGCGAAGCGCGCATTGCGGCCGAGCCGTTCGCCGATCGCAAACGGCCCGACGAGGCCGAGGCTGATCGCGGCGATCGCGGGCCCCAGCACACAGCTCGCCGCCGCATGCAGGGTCGCTGCCGTCACCACGACCGGGAAGATCGGCATCGCCGCATAAGCAAGCGCGCAGCAGCCGATAGTCGCGATGGCGAGCCCTGCAACCAGCCGCTCGGATTTCGCGGCGTCGATGATCGCGCCACCCGGCATCTGGCCGATCAGGCCGACGATGCCGCCGATCGACAGCACGAGGCCGATCTCGACCTGCGTCCATTTCTGCGTCGTCAGATACACCGCGATGAACGGGCCGAAGCCGGTCTGCACGTCCGCCAGGAAGAAGATGAACCAGTCCAGCGCACGCAGGCTTTGCTTCGACGGAGCCGGTTGCGCGAGCGCAGGGACAGCGTTGCGGCTCTCAGGTGGGCCGCGTCGATCGTCGCTCGGATGGCTCGGCTTCCTGGACAAGCGCACCGGCAGTCTGCCCTCCCCTTTCCCTACGGAATGAACTGCAGCGGTTGCAGGGTGCCGGAGGCGCCCAGCACGACGATTGGTGTGTCCTCCTTGTATTCCGGCGCAGCCGCGACCTGCGCCTTGGTTAGCTCCAGGCTGATGCTGTCCTTCTTGTTGGCGATCTGGCCGAAGTGCAGCGCGTTCCAATCAACCACGATCTTGCGGCTGCCAACGCCGAGGAAGCCGCCGAAATCGATCACCGCCGCCCGCACCTTGCCGGTGCGATCGACGACGACGTCAACGATACGTCCCATGTCCTCATCGGCGGCGCTGCGCACATCTCGCCCGAGCACGCCATGCGCGTCGCTGGCCCCGATGATGGTGACCGACGGCGGCGGCGCCGCGTCCTTCGGCACCACGGGCACGGCCGGCGATGGCGATGGCGACGCGTTCGGCTCGGCTTGAGCCGCAGGCGGCTCCTCTGTCGCGTACGACACCGCTGGTGCAATGCCTCCGACGATTATTGCGACCAGCATCAACCGCATCATGGCGCGCATGCGACGTCCTCCGGCTGATTGCGCTAATGCGCCAGCACGATCGATACCTGGATCTGGCCGCGCGTTCGCAGCACTTCGAGCGCGACATCGCCGCCGTGGCGGCGGATCCGCAAATCGACGCTCGACGAGCCCAGTTGCAGGTCGCGCAGCACCACCTCGTTCAGAAACGCAGGCAGATGCGGATTGCGCAGGCGGATCTCGCTGCGCGCAACGTCGAACTCAATGCCGAGCGCCGCTTCCAGTAGCGTGAATGGCGTCGCGCTGGCCCAGGCTTGCGGCGCGCAGGCGACCGGATAGAGCGTCGGACCCCTGCGCTTCTCGCGCCGGAAGCCGCAGAACAATTCCGGCAGCCGCCTGAGGTCCATATAGGTCGCGGCCTCGAAAAGGCCCTTGAAGACGTGCGCCACCGAATGTTTCAGGCCGTAGCGCGCGAGCCCGAGCGCGATCAGCGCATTGTCGTGCGGCCAGACCGAGCCGTCATGATAGGACATCGGGTTGTAGCGCACTTCGCCGAGCGCCACGGTGCGGATGCCCCAGCCGGAGAAGAAATGCGGCCGCATCAGGTCGGCCGCGACCTTGCGCGCGCGGTCCTCCCTGATCATGCCGCTGAACAGGAGCTGGCCGGCATTCGACGTCCGTACCTTGCAGGGCCGCTTGGCGCCGTCGAGCGCGAGCGCATAGGTGCCGAGCTCCTCGCACCAGAACGCGTCCTCGAAGCGCGCGGCGAGCGCCTTTGCCTCAGCCTCGAGCTTCCGCACTATGTCGGGCTTGCCGAGCCGCAGGGCGCAGCGCGCGGCGAGCTGCTTGGCGGCAAAGACATAGCCCTGCACTTCGGCCAGCGCGATATAACCTTCCGCAAGCGTGCCGTCGGCATGGAAGATCGCATCATAGGAGTCTTTCCAGCCCTGGTTGGCGAGGCCCTGCTCGGAGGCGCGCTGATATTCGACAAAGCCGTCCTGGTCGGGATCGCCGGGTCCGTCGATCCAGGCCAGCGCGGCCTCGATCGCGGGCCACAATTCCAGCAGAGTCGCGACATCGCCCGTGCGCTCGAAATAGTGGCCGGCGAGCAGCACGAACAGCGCAGTCGAATCGACGCTGCCGTAATATTGCGCGAACGGCACCTCGCGCAGCGCCGCCATCTCACCACCGCGCATCTCGTGCAGGATCTTGCCGGGACCGGCGTCGGCGAGCGGATCAGTGGCCTTCGCCTGGAAGTGCGCGAGCCGCCGCAGTACGCCTCTGGCGACCCGCGGATCGATCCACAGCAATTGCAAGGCCGTAATCAGACCATCGCGGCCGAACGTCGTCGAGTACCAGGGAATGCCGGCATAGGGATAGCGGCCCTGCGGCGTATCCGTCATCAGCATGTTGAGGTCGGCCATCGCCTGGCACAGCACCTCGTTGAAGATGTTGTTGGAGGTCTCGATGCTGGTCGTCCCCGCCGTACAGGAACGCATCTCTCGGCGATGCGCCAGCATGGCCGGAAAGAAACGCACTGGTTTGAGCGTTTGCGGCCGGTTACAGGACACGGCCACGAACAGCGACTTCGTGTGGTGCGGCTCGAGCTCGAGCTGCCAGGTGGCGGCATTGACCGAAAGACGGGTTGGTCTCGGATCGAAATGCAGCCCGGTCGTGCGCTGCGCGTCATCGAGCCCGCGATATTCGAGCAGGACGTCGGTCGGGCCGAGCAACTTGCTCGCGCCGGTCCCCCGCCGCGGCCGCTTCTCGCCACGCACCTCGAACAGATCGGCGAAGTCGCTGTCGAACAGCAGTGTCAGATCGAAGCTCGCCGGCCGGTCGCCATGGTTCTGCAGGCCGATACGCTGATACGCCGTGCCACGCCACAGGAACACCGTGCGCACGATATGCAGCAGGTCCTTCTGGAGGACGATGCGGCCGTTGCGGTAGATATCGGGGTTGGTGAGATCGACGGTCAGGGCTGAGTTGTCGTCACGCAGGTTCGAGCCGAGCAGCAACGGCTGAAGATCGTCGAGCACGAGCTCGAGCCGCGCGAGATAGCGCGTGTCGCAATTGAACAAGCCGTCCGGACCACCGGCGGAGGCGCCGATATCGCCATGGCTGTCGAGCACGATGAAGGTGTCGTCGTGCTTGAGCGAACGCCGCGGCCTCGCCGCAGGTCCCGTCATGGGAATGTAGAACGGCTGCTCCTCAACCACTTCCACGGTTCGCGAGGCCGCGACGAACTGGGTGACGACTTCGGCTGACATGCGCTATTCCCCTGCGCCGTTATCCAAAACGCAAATCGACCTGAACGCGACGATCTGGACGCGACTGGCTTACGCGGCGAACTTCGAGAGCCGGCTCATTTCCTTGGTGACCAGCTCGCGGTACGGCCCGTGGTTCTGCATCAGTCGGTCGGGCGATCCGTCCTCGATGATCTTGCCAGCCTGCAGCACGACCACCCGGTCGAAATTGCGCAACGTTGCCAACCGGTGCGCGATCGCAATTACGGTGCGGCCGCGCATCAGGCGCGACAGCGCCTCGCGGATCGCCTCCTCCGCCTCGCTGTCGAGCGCTGCGGTCGCCTCGTCAAGCAGCAGGATCGGCGCGTCCTTCAGGAAGGCCCGCGCGATCGCGATGCGCTGACGCTGGCCACCGGAGAGTTTCACGCCGCGGTCCCCGACCATTGTATCGAGTCCCTCGGGCATGCTCTCGACGAAATCGCAGCGCGCTGCGATCGCCGCGCGCAACACCTCGTCATCGGTCGCATTGGGTCGGCCGTAGCGGATGTTCTCGCGAACCGAGCGATGAAACAACGAAATGTCCTGCGGCACCACCGAGATCGCCTCGCGCAGGCTCTGCTGCGTCACCCGCGCGATATCCTGGCCATCGACGGTAATGCTGCCCTCATCGACATCATAGAACCGCTGCAACAGCGTGAACAGCGTCGACTTACCGCCGCCGGAGTGCCCGACCAAGCCGACGCGTTGGCCGGGCTGTAGCCGCAGGCTGAAGCGCTCGAAGATCTTCGAAGCTCCGGGGTAGCCGAACGTCACGTTGTTGAAGGCAATTGCGGCGCCGCGCTTGACCAGCGGCTCGGCTTCCGGGTGGTCGCGCAATTCATGGGGCACCAGGAGCGTGGCGATCGCCTCCGTCAGCCGCGCGACATGCTGTGTGACGTCGACCAGCGCGACCGCGAGATCGCGTGTGGCGTTGAGGATTGAGAGCCCGAGGGTGCAGACCAGCACGACCTCACCGGTCGTGGCCTCACCCTTCTGCCAGAGCGTGATGGCCCAGGCGAGCAGTGCAAGGGTCAGGACGACGGTGACCGCGGCGTGTGTCAGGCGCAGCTTTTCCAGGTAACGAAGACTGCGGCCGCGCGCCGTGAGTTCCCGGTTCACCGTGGCGTCGAAGCGCTGATGTTCGTGGGTGATGCCGCAAAACGCCCGGACCAGCGGCATGTTGCTGATGACGTCGATCATCTCGCCGTCGACGACGGCGGCCTTGTCGGCGAAATCGTCATGTAGCGGCTTGCCAGCCGCGGCGAGGTGGAACATCGCGATGACCATGCCGCCGGCGATCACGATCAGACCCGCGGCCATATAGAAACTCACGGTTCCAATCAGCAGGATTGCCGCAACTGTGGCAATGCATGGCGGCAGGACATTCCAAACGAACATGTTCTCTACCGTGAACACGGCATTGGAGGTGGCGGTGATACGACTCGTGAGCATACCCGGCATGCGATCGGAGAAGTAGCTCGGCGCATGACCGGTCAGATGACGGAAGATGTCGCGGCGCAGATCGCCGGTCACGCCAACAAAGGTGAAGCTCGCTGTCCAACTTGCGATACGCCACAGGAAGTTGTCGGCTGTGATGAGCGACATGAGGAAAACGAATGACAGCCATACGCCTCCGCCATGGGAAGCACCGGCAGATAGGCTGTCGACCAGCGATTTGACGCCATATTGCGTTCCCACGGAGCAGGCAACGGCCGCGACCACGGCGGTCAGGATCACCAGATGCGATGTCAGCCGCCGGCGAAGATAGCGTAAAACAAAGGCAAACGGCCGCCTCGCGTAACCCGATAGTTGATCCATATGGCTGCCACCCCGTCATAACAATTGTCAGTCGTGCCTCGCACGGCACTGGCTGAGTGAACATCGACCGGTTCGTTCCGGTTCCCTTGCAATGCGATCACGACATGACGATGCGGACGATCTGAGAAGCAGTCGTGACATCATCAAGACCAGATTGCGGACGACTCACGCCGCATTGCAGACGTGTCGAATAAGTAACCTTTGAAGGGTGGAACTTCGCAGATGCGGGAACGTTCCCATGGCTGGCATGCCGGTGCCGAGTGAGCTGGGGTTTCAACTTCATGATCGCGAAAAGGAGATGGTGAGATGCGCATCGCGCAGGTAGCTCCGTTGACGGAGGCTGTTCCACCCAAGCTTTATGGCGGCACCGAACGGGTGGTGCATTGGTTGACGGAGGAACTGGTGGCGCTCGGACACGATGTGACCCTCTTCGCCAGCGGCGACTCGCATACCTCGGGCAAGCTCGACGCGACGTGGCCCAAAGCGCTGCGCCTGGACGGCGCAGTGCGCGATCCCAACGCGCTGCACATGGTGATGCTGGAGCGCGTGCGGCAGAAATGCGACGACGAGGAATTCGACTTCCTCCACTTTCACCTCGATTACTATCCGTGGTCGCTTTTCTATCGTCAGCCGACGCCATTCCTGACGACGCTGCATGGCCGGCTCGACCTGCCCGAGCATCAGCCGGTGTTTGATACGTTCTCTAAAATCCCGGTCATCTCGATCTCGAACGCGCAGCGGAGGCCGGTGCCCCAAGCCAATTGGGTGCGCACCATCCACCATGGCCTGCCGGAGAATCTGCTGACGCCAGTGCCTGCGAAGCAGGATTATCTCGCAGTGCTCGGCCGCATCGCGCCGGAAAAGGGCGTCGATCGGGCCATCAGCATCGCGACGCGCTGCGGCATCCCGCTGAAGATCGCGGCCAAGGTCGATCGCGCCGACCAGGATTACTACGATGAGCTGATCCGGCCGCTGATCGAGAACAATCCACTGGTCGAATTCATCGGCGAGATCAGCGACAATGAAAAATCGGAATTTTTGAGCGGCGCACTTGGTCTTCTGCTGCCGATCGACTGGCCCGAGCCGTTCGGACTGGTGATGATCGAAGCCATGGCCTGCGGCGCGCCGGTGATCGCCTTCAATCGCGGCTCGGCGCCGGAGATCATCGACGAGGGCCTGACCGGGTTCGTCGTCGAGGACGAGATCAGCGCAGTCGCGGCCGTCGGCCGTCTGCCGCAGCTGAGCCGCGCCGCAATCCGCAAGCAATTCGAGGCACGCTTCACTGCAAGACGCATGGCACTCGACTATCTCGCCGCCTACCGCGGCCTGATGGAAGCGACTGCGCCGAAGATCAAGCTGGTGAGCAGCGCGGAGTAACCATCATCACTCTCGCCGTCATGGCCGGGCTCGTCCCGGCCATCCACGCGCCACCACGCATGAGGACAGACGTGGATGCCCGGGACAAGCCCGGACATGACGACTGAGACAATCCTACGTCACCACCGTGCGCTTCGGCTCGACAATCTCGAACATGCGCGGGAAATCGTCCATCAGGGCCATCAACTCGGCGAGGCGCAGCGCGTTGCCCGACAGCTTGATCTTGCCGGCAGCGACCGCCTCTGGGAACGTCGTGAGCTTCGCGATCACCTCGTCGAGCGTGGTGCGGGCGAGCGTGAAGCTGGCGTCGGCTTTTTCCGCCTGCGCGCTTTCGGTATAGGTGAGCGCCGAATTCTCGAGATTGAGGACGAAGGTCTCACCGGTGTCGGAAAAGCTCCAGTTCAGCACGATGTGCTTGCCCTCGGCTTTCGGGCCGTTGAGACGGATGCCGAGCACGTCCCAGAGCTGCGAGGTGCGAAGTGCGGCAAGCGTCTCGCGCGGCATCGGTGGGCGCGGCGGCGTCTTCGGCATGCCCTGGCGCAGCTCCTGGGCGCCGAACAGATAGGCGTTGCGCCAAGTCGCGCTTTCCGCGGCATAGCCGAGCTGCTCCAGCGTGTCGGCGAGCAGGCGACGTGCCGCCACGTGATCCGGCTCGGCGAAGACGAGATGGCTCAGCGCCTGCGCGACGAAGCGGAATTCACCCTTGTCAAAATCCTTGCGCGCCCGCGCGAGGATCGCGTCCGCGCCGCCCATATACTCGACGTACTTCTTGCCGGATTCGACAGGCGGCAGCGGATCGAGATTGACGGGGTTCGCGTCGTACCAACCGAGATATTTCTGGTAGATCGCCTTCACATTGTGGCGGATGTGGCCGTAGTAACCGCGACCGTGCCAGGCGCCTTCCAGACTATGCGGCAACCTGATCGTCTCGGCGATCTCCACTGCGGTCAAACCGTGATTCATCAGGCGGATCGTCTGGTCATGCGCGAACTTGTAGAGGTCGCGCTGCTGGCGGATCATGGTGTCGATGCGCTCGCGCCCCCACACCGGCCAGTGATGCTGGCCGCACATCGCCTCCGCCTTGCCGCCCCACAGAGACAGCGCCTCGTTCAGGTATTTCGACCACGCCAGCGCATCGCGTACGTCGGCGCCGCGGAACGGCAGCAGATTGTGGAAATTATGCGTGCAGTTCTCGGCGAGGTTCAGGAGCTCGTAGCGTGGAATGAAGAAGTGCATCTCCGCCGGCGCCTCGCTGTTCGGCGCCATCTGGAATTCGAATTCGACGCCGTCGATCACCCGCGTGTCACCGGTCGCCATGATCAGGTCGGTTGGACGCACCAGCGCCACTGAGCCCGCCGCCATCGACTTGCCGAGGCCGCAATCGACCTGACCGCGCGGCCCCTTCGCCAGGAACGGCCCGAACTGATATTGCGCCCGGCGCAGCATCGCCGGTCCCGCGATGATGTTCTCGGAGACCGCATGCTCCATGAACAGGTTCGGCGCGATGATCGGCACTCGCCCGGTGGCGAGCGCGTCCTCCTCCAGCACGCCGCGTGCGCCGCCCCAGTGATCAGTATGGGTGTGGGTGAAGATAACGGCCGCAACAGGCCGCATCCCGCGGTGCTTAAAGTAGAGATCGAGCGCCGCGCGCGCCCCCTCGATCGAGGTCAGGGTGTCAACGACGATGACGCCGCTGTCGCCCTCGATCAGTGTCATGTTGGCGATGTCGAGCCCGCGCACCTGATAGACGCCGGGCACGACCTCGAACAGGCCGTGCTGCATGTTGAGGCGCGACTGGCGCCACAGGCTGGGATTGACCGTCGGCGGTGCCTGCTCGGCGGAGAGAAAGCCGTAAGACTCGAGGCTCCAGACCACGCGCCCCTGCGGATGATCGATCCTGGCATTCTCGATCGTGCCGAGAAAGCCGCGTCCAGCGTCTTCGAAATCCCGTGTGTCGGAAAACGGCAGCGCGCTCAGCATCGCCTCGTGCTGCGCGATGACGAACGACGTTGAATCTTTCGGCTCGCTGCTGGCGATATCGGTCATCGGGCCGGCTCCCTTCCTGATTTGGTTGGGCGCCATCTAAGCGCATTGGCGCGCCGGTTCCAACAGCCGGCGACCGGCAACGCCGGTCGCTAGGTCTGCGACGCCCGGTCCTAGTGCATTCCGAGCAAGCGCGGCAGAAACAGCGTCAGCTCGGGCCAGTAGGTCACGACGACCAGGAAGGCGAGCATCGTGAGCAGCCACGGCATGACGGCCACCGCGAGCTCGGTGATGCGCATTCGCGCGATCATCGAGGCCACATAGAGATTTAACCCGACAGGCGGGTGGCAGAGGCCAACCTCCATATTGACGTCGATGACGATGCCGAAATGCACGAGATCGATGCCGAGCTTCTTCGCCGCCGGAGCCAGGATCGGCGCCATGATCAGGATGATCGAGTTCGGCTCCATGAAATTGCCGGCGAGCAGCAACAGCACGTTGACGACCAGGAGGAAGCCGACCCAGCCGAGATTCTGCGCCGCGATCCAGTCGGCGAGCGTTGCCGGCAGGTTCTCGTTGGAGAGCACGAAGGAGAACAGCACCGCATTGGTGACGATGTAGAGCAGCATCGCACTGGTGTTGGCGGCGCGGAGCAGCACGCGCGGCACGTCCTTCATACCGATCGCCCTGTAGACGAAGACCGAGATGAAGAAGGAATAGACCGCCGCCATCGCAGCTGCCTCGGTCGCGGTGAACAGGCCGCTATAGATGCCGCCGATGATGATGACGACCAGCATCAATCCCCAGATGCTCTCGCGGAACGTGCGCGCCGTCTCGCCCCAGCTCGCTTTGGGCAGGCGCGGATAGTCGCGCTTCTTGGCGAGCCACCAGGTGACGATGCACAGCATCGTGGTCAGCAGCATGCCGGGCAAGAGGCCGGCAACGAACAGCGCGCCGATCGAGGTGTTGGTCGAGACCGCGTAGACGATCTTCGGGATCGAGGGCAGCATCAGGATGCCGAGCGAGCCGGCAACCGTAATGATGCCGGCGCCGAAGCGCATGGGATAGCCGTGGCGGACCATCTCGGGCAGCACGATGGCGCCGATCGCAGCCACCGTGGCGACGCTCGAGCCGCACACCAGCGCGAACATCGCGCAGGCGACGATGCCGGCAAGACCGAGGCCGCCGTGCCAGTGGCCGATCAGCGAGGTCGCGAAATTGATCATGCGCCGCGCCACGCCGCCATGCGTGAGGAAATTTCCCGCCAGGATGAAAAACGGGATCGCCATGATCTCAAAGCTCTCGATGCCCGTGAAGAGCTTCATCGAGACCGCCTCGATCGGCACGGCCGTCAACGTGAACAGGAACGTCATCACGGTCAGGCCGAGCGCGATCGAGACCGGGATGCCCGTCAGCATCAGCGCGATCAGCAGCGCAAACACGGTCGCGGCGCGCATCCAGTGCGGCAGCACGATGACGCCGGACTTTTCGGCAAGGCACAGCGCGAAGATCAGGATCGGCGCCAGAATCAGGATCACGCCGAGCGGCGAGATTTTTCGTGCAGCTGCCTTGGTCGCGGCACCCGCCGGCTGGGGATGCAGCGCGGGCGAAGCGTCCGCCTGCACGCCCTCGACGTGGGTCTCGTCGTGATGCGGCAGCTCGCCGGTCCAGAAATAGAACCAGGCGACCTGGAGGAAGCGGAAGCACATCAGGCCGGAGCCGAGCGGGATCGCCAGATAGACGATCCACATCGGCGCTTCCAGATCGTTCGACTGCTGCCCGGTGTGGAACATTTCGCCGACGAAGGAGGCGCCGAAGGCCGCGATCATGCCGGTGAAGATCGCGCCGCAGAGCAGCGCGAACAGGATCACGTGCTTGCGGGACTGTTCGGGGAGACGGTTGACGAGCAGGTCGACGCCGACATGGATGCCGGTGCGCACGCCGTAGGCCGCGCCGAACTTCGCCATCCAGATGAACATGTAGATGCAGAGTTCCTGCGCCCAGGACAGGTCGAGCTCGGACAGGAAGGTGAACAGGCCCTGCGCCATGGCGGCGAGCCAGGTGAGCCCGTGCGAGGCGGCCCATCTGGAGAGAGCGATCGACTCGCCAGCGCCATAGCGATGCAGCACCGCGATGAAGATCAGGCCGGTTGCAGCCGCAATGAGCGTCGCGATCAGCCACTCTTCGAGATGATTGAGCGCACGGTTGAGCACGCGAAGCAAATCAAGTCCCCCCTATCAGACCGAAACGGCCGGGAGTGCGTTCACTCCCGACCGTTCTTGTTGTTGTTCTACGCCAGGCTGCGTCAGTTCATCTTGACGTCGAGTTCCTTGGCGACGAGATCGAGCACCTCCTGCCCGACCCGGCCCTTGGCCCATTTATACGTCGGCTGCATCGCCTCCTGCCACGCCTTGCGGTCGGCATCGGAGAGATAATGCAGCGTGGTCTTGCCCGACTTCTTGATCTCCGCGAGCGCGTCCTCGTTCTCCTGGCGCGCGATCGAGTTGGTGTAGTCGGTCGCCTCCACCATCGCCTTCTCGAGCTGGGTGCGGATATCCGGCGGCAGGCCGGCCCAGAATTTCGAGTTGACGATCACGGCGTATTGCAGATGCGCGTGATAGGACACGGTGATGTCCTTCTGCACCTCGTAGAACTTCTGCGTCAGATAGTTCGAGGCCGTATTCTCGCAGCCATCGACGACGCCGGTCTGCAACGCCTGATAGACTTCGGAGAACGCCATGATCTGCGGGATCGAGCCGACGAGGCGGAAATACTGGTCGGCGATTTTCGAGCCGGAGATACGGAACTTCAGCCCCTGGAAATCCGCGGGCTTCATCAGCGGACGGTTGGAGGACACCATGTGGAAGCCGTTGTCCCAATAGGCGAGCCCGGTGATGCCCTTGGCCTCGAGCTTCTGGAACAGCCACTTGCCGACTGTGCCCTTCATGGCGGCGGCGTAGGTCTCGTCGTCCTTGAACAGCCAGGGAAGATCGAGCGCCTCGAACTCCTTCACCCCGAGCGGCGCGAATTTCGCGGTCGAGGGCGCGAGCATCTGCACGGAACCGAGCTGGAGCGCCTCGATCTCCTCCTTGTCCTTGTAGAGTGAGGAGTTCGGATAGACCTCGATCTTGACCTTTCCGTCGGTGTATTTCTCGGCGAGCTCCTTGAACTTGAGCGCACCCTTGCCCTTGGGCGTATCGTTGGCGACGACGTGGCTGAACTTGATGACGATCGGGCTCTGGGCCTGCACCGCGGCAGGCGCCAATACAAGCGCGGCCGCAGCGGCCGCAAGCAGCAGTTTGCGCATTAAGTACCTCCCAACAACCTCTAAAGCCGGTTCTTTTTTGTTTTCCGACTTCAGTAGTGGCAGCAAACCACCAGGCGAACAACTAGACCTAAGCCCAATCTGCCGCAGCCAAATCGCCTTGACGGCTCTTGTATACGCAAGTTTGCGCCCGCTCCAGCCCTGGCGGGCGAGCGCTTATGTCGCATCCGTGAGGGAAGTTAACCCTTGCGCTGGGCGACGATGAACAGCCGGCGGAACGGAAACAACGTCTGCCCTGCCGCATTCTTCGGGTAAGCCTTTGCGACGCGCATCCCATAGGCGGCCTCGAAGGCGGCCTTCTCCTCGCCCTGCAAGACGTCGAGATAGCGCGTCAGCCAAGTGCCCTTGGTCCACTCCTTCACGGGATTGTCGCCTTCCAGGACCTGGAGATATTCGGTCTCCCAGATGTCGATGTTCTGCGACAGGGGCGCAAGAAGGTCGTGATAGAACACAGGCCCCTCGACCGGCGGCGGTGTGACGAGATGCTCGACCTTGGCCCGCCACGGTCCGTCCAGCGCGGTCTCGCCAATCAGGACGTGTGAGGGTGCGGTAAAATTGCGCGGCATCTGCACCGCAAGCATGCCGCCGGGCGTGACCTTTTCCATCACCGAGGGAAACAGTGCCGCATGATTGGGCAGCCAGTGCAGTGCGGCATTGGAATAGATCAGGTCATATTGCCTGGCCGGGCGCCAATGGCCGAGATCCTCATGCGACCATTCCACCTCCGGCGCAGCCTTGCGGCCTGCGGCAACCATCTCGGCCGAACCCTCGACGCCGGTGACGGCAGCATTCGGCCAGCGTTCCTTGATGAGCTTTGTGACGTTGCCCGCGCCGGCACCGAGATCGGCAATATCGGAGACGGCAAAATCCGGGATGCGCATCAAGAGATCGACCGCGGGCCGGAGCCTGTGGCCGGAGAATTTCAGATATTGCTGCGGATCCCACACCATGTTCGCGAACCTGTTTTTCGTGTTTCCTTCGCCTTGGCTCTTCGTTACCACTGCTCGTCCCGGTCGGGCAAATCGCCCCGGGACAGGGGTTGGAAACGAATCCTAAGCACAACAAAAGCAAACAAGAGAGCGTGTGACCATGGACCTCGGGCTCAAGTCGAAAACCGCAGTCGTCACCGGAGCGAGCATCGGCATCGGCCGCGCTATCGCCAAGGGCTTGGCAAATGAAGGCGTGCGCGTGGTGGCGGTGGCGCGGCGCAAGGATCTGCTCGACCAGCTCGTGCAGGAGACAGGCGCCGGACTGATTACGCCATTCGAGCAGGACGTCATGGCGAACGACGCCTCCGAGCGGCTGGCCGCCTTTGCGCTGAAGGAGCTCGGCCAGGTCGACATCCTCGTCAACAATGCCGGCGGCAGCCGTCCGCTGCCGGTCGATGCGCCCGACAGCAAATGGGACGAGGCGATCGAACTGAACTTCAACAGCTACCGCCGCATCGCGCATGCGCTCTTGCCGCAGATGATGGAGCGCAATTGGGGCCGCATCATCAACATCACCGGCAAGTCCGAGCCGGAGGGGCTCAACGCCGCTTTCGCCGCCAAGGCCGCCGTGCACGCCTGGGCCAAGGGCCTGTCGCGCGAGATCGGCAAGCACGGCATCACCGTCAACTGCATCCCGCCCGGCCGCATCATGAGCGAGCAGATCCGCCGCAACTATGCGCCCGATTATCGCGAACGCTTTGCCGAGGAAGAGATCCCGGTCGGCTATTGGGGCGAGCCAGAGGACCTTGCGGCCCTCGCCGTGTTTCTGGCGTCACCCGTGGCGCGCTACATCACGGGCACGGTGATCCCGGTGGACGGCGGCCTGCGGCGGTATCAGTTCTGATCGCTGAGCGCGCACCTGCCGCTGCGGAAACGGTGAGCTCTCCCGCAAAAATCGAAAAACAACCCCATGCAAAGTAGAAGCGGCGTGGCCGGAGACTTGTTGCCCCCTCTGCGCCACATTTGACACGTCGGGCAAACCGGCAATCTGCGATCATTGCACTATCTTGGAGTGAGCAGCGGTCGCAGTCGCTTTCGCGGATGTTGCGACGGTGTCAACGCGGAAGGTTCGCGGAGCCCGGGTCGAAGCGGATGTTGTAACGATGCAGCTTCGCATAGACGGTGCTTTTGGCGAGACCGAGTGCGGACGCGGTCGCCGTCACGTTGCCGCTACACGACCGCAGCGTACGCGATATCAAGTCACGTTCGGCTGACTCGGCCAGCGACAGACCCGGCTCGCGCGCATCTTCCGTCCGTCGGATGGCGTCAGGCAGATCCGACGGCTCGATCGGATCCCCGCTACTGGTCAGCATCAGACTCTCGATCAGGTTGCGCAGTTCGCGGACGTTGCCGGGCCAGTCGTAGCGACGCAGGCACGCGAGCACCTCCGGCGCAAACCGGCGATCGGCAAGGCCGTAGCGCGATTTTGCCTGCGCGACGAAATGTTCGACCAGCAGCGGAATGTCACCGCAGCGCTCCCGCAGCGGCGGTATGACGACGGGCACGACGGCCAGCCGGTAGTACAGATCCTTGCGGAAACGCTGTGCGTCCACCTCGGCTTGCAGATCGCGGTTGGTCGCGGCGACGAGGCGAAAGTCCACCTTGCGCGCCACTGTGTCGCCGACCCTGCTGATCTCGCCATTCTCCAGAGCCCGCAGCAACATGGGCTGGAGATCGAGCGGCAATTCGCCGATTTCGTCGAGGAAAAGGGTGCCGCGGGACGCGGCCTCGATCTTTCCAGTCATCCCGCCGCGCCGCGCGCCAGTGAACGCACCGTCGACATAGCCGAAGAGTTCGCTCGCCAGCAGCTCGCGCGAGATGGAGCCACAGTTCACGACAACCAGTGGGCCGCTTCGGCGTGGGGACGCAGAATGAATGGCTTGAGCGAAAACCTCCTTGCCGACACCGGTCTCACCAAGCAGCAGGACAGGAGCCGCGGTCGTGCCGACACGACGGCATTTTTCGACGACGGCGTGCATTTTTGAGTCCGTAAAGATGATGTTGGTGAAGGCCCTGGCATCACCTTGGGCGGGCGGCAAAACGGTCCTGCTCGAAACCGCCGGCTTCGGCGCCACCATGACAGTTCCCAGATGTTCGCCCTGATACGCCACCGGTCTCAACCATTCCTCCCTGATCCAGGCTGGGCGCGTATTGCTCCAGGACCGATCGTCGCGGCGCCCAAGGAGCGGAAAATTCGACTGGCTGTGCGGCGCGCCGAGGTCGCGCAAGATCTGCCCCATTTCGCCGTTCGCCTTGAAGGGTCGTCCCGCACTATCGAACAGCACGGCGTGATGGCGGTCCGAAGGAGGCAGCATCCAGAAGCATTGGTCGAGAAGCCGGTAACGGGCGTCCAGCTCCATCTGGAGCAACTGGGCCTCGATGCGCGCAGCCGCCGAGATCGCCAATGCGAGTGCTTGTCGTCCGTAGGAATCGGATAGCCCCGAAATATCGATGGCTCCGATCACGGCGCCATCGATGGGATCGCGGATGACGGAGGCCGAGCAGGTCCAGCGCTGGATCCCTGAGCAGAAATGTTCGGTGGCATGCACCTGAATGGCCTGACCGGTTTCCAGCGCCGTGCCGATTGCGTTGGTGCCGCAGGTCGCTTCGCTCCAATTGCTGCCGGGCAACAGGTGAGTCTTCTCCACCGCATTGCGCAAGGCGATCCTGGTGTCGCCCTCCAGACGCAACACGATGCCATCGACATCGGTCAGCACCATCACCGTGCCGGTTTCGAGCATGTAGTCGCGCGCCAGTGCCATCGTCGACGCGCCGGCATGGACCAGGCGGGTGCGATTGTCGAGCAGGCGCCGCAGCCGCTCCTCATTCATCGGCAGTGGAGCCTGGCTGCGTCGGTAATCCACGGCCGACTTCTGGCTCCGCCGCCAGGAATCGTTGATCGCGGGCCGAACCACCTGCCCGCCAGCGCCGGTCCCGGACAGGAAATGCTCCCAGCTCGTCAGGACGTCGCGCTCAATACCTGGATTCGCAAAAGCTTCCTCTGGCGTCTGCCCCAACACGCTTCCTCCTTTGACGCGCTGAGTGGTCCAAGAGTCTTCTTGTCTTGGTGAGTCTTGTTGTTTTGTCGGACCCGGGATTTTGTCGGCTGATTTTGAAACCATTCCGTGCCAACGCGCAACTGATATGGGGATCGCGGCGCAACTTTGGCGCGCCTCCGACCGCACTGCAAAAGTGAAGCCGGAGGCGCACCGATTATTGTGGATTCCGGATCATGCTCAGGCTGCCTTGCGCCGGTGCAGGGTGTCATAGAAGGCCGTCTCGAAGCGCATATATCCGGTGAACGACGCCGGGTCGCCAAACGGCAGGATCTGGGTCGCCCAATAGCCGCCGAAGCCATTCTGCCGGTCGATCCAGTAGAACAGGTTCGCAAGCCCGGCCCAGCCGAGCGCGCCTGCCGGGCGGCCCGTCGGGGCCTCCTCGTCATTGACCATGAAGGTGAACGACCAGGATTTCGACTGGCCCGGGAAGAACTCGGCATCGTTGGAGAGCGACTTGATCACCCCCGGTAGCGCCGTGACCTTGAGATCGCCGAGATGGTTCTTTTCCGCCATCGTCACGGTCTCCGCCTTGAGCACCCGGCCGTGCGGGCCGTTCCCGTCGTTCAACCACATCCGGATGAAGCGCATGTAGTCGCCGACCGTGCTGTAGAGGCCGTGCCCGCCCATATGGACCTCAGGGCTCGCCGGCAATTCGAAGTCCATCGACGTGAGCGAGCCGTCAGCGTTACGAGCGTGCACACCGGCGAGCTTGCCGCGCACGGCATCGTTGATCTCGAACGTCGTGTTCGCCATTCCGAGCGGCTTGAAGATGCGTTCGGCGAAGACCTCGCCGAGCCGCTTGCCGGTAACGCCCTCGACCACCTGCCCGACCCAATCGATGTTCGTTCCGTATTCCCATTTCGAGCCGGGATCGAACAGAAGCGGCGTCATCAGCGAGGCCTTCGACGAGGTGATCACGCTCGGCTGCCCGTGGTCGGTCGCCAGGCGCAGATAGTTCTCATTGAAGAAGTCGTAACCGAAGCCGCCGACATGCAGCAGCAGCATGCGCGTGGTGACCTCGCGCTTGGGTGCGCGGAGCATGGGCTGGCCCTTGGCGTCGAAGCCGTCGATCACCTGCAGTTTGCCGATGTCAGGCGCATATTTCTTGGCGGGGGCATCGAGGTCGAGCTGGCCCTCTTCGATCAATTGAAGAGCCGCGGTGCCGGTGATCGCCTTGGTGGTCGAGAAGATGGCGAAACTCGAGTCCGTCGTCATCGCTTCCGGCTTGTCGGTGCGACGTTTGCCGGCGGCGCCTTCGTAGATATTGCCGTTGCGATCCGTCACCATGGCGACGACGCCCGGGACACCCGGCCCGCTCGTGACCGTCTCATTGAGGATTGCGTCGGCGTCTACTGCGAATTCCTTGCACATGTATTCCTCCAGTTTGTGTTTTATAAGATGCGAGAAAGGAGGGCCGCGCTCGCGGGGAGCGCTCGCGCGACCTTGCGTCGATCACTGCTTGGCAAAGCCGGGATAGGCCGAGGAGGCAACTTCATCGCACTTCTGGCGATAAGTCCCGACGCCGCCGATATAGGAGAGCAGACGGCGCGGCTTGCCCTCGACATTCGAGCCCATGTACCAGGAGTGCGTCTTGGTCACGAGGGTGGTGTTCGCGATCTCATCGTGATGCGCGACCCAGGCGTCCTGCGTCTCCTTCGTCGGCTCGATGACGCTCAAATGGTTCATTTTGAGATAGGCGATGCAATCGCTGATCCACTCGACCTGCTGCTGAAGACACGTCGTCATGTTGCAGAGCGCCGTCGAGGGTGCCAGCGGCGCGCCGGTCGTGAACATGTTGGGATAGCCGTGGACCTGAAGCCCCATCGTGGTCCTGATGTCGCGGCTCCACTCGTCCTTGAGCGAGCGGCCGTCGCGGCCACGGATGTCGATGCGCGTCAATGCGCCGGAGCCGGCGTCGAAGCCGGTCGCGAGGATGATCACATCCAGCTCATACGACGTTCCATCGGTGAGCTCGATACCCTCTGGCGTGATCCGCTTGATCGGGTTGTTCTTGACGCTGACGAGCTCGACATTCGCCTGGTGAAAAGCCTCCAGATAGTTGGTCTCGAGCGGGACCCGATGCGTGCCGAAGCCGTAATCGGTCGGGATCAGTGTCTCGCAGAGCTTGGGGTCCTTCAGGCGCGCGCGCATCTTCTTGCGGACGAACTCTGAGATCTCCTCGCTGACGTCCTCCTCGAAGAACATCTCGACAAATGAGGCGAGCCACAGCCGCAGCGAGCCTTCATCCCAGATCTTCTCCAGAACGGCGTGACGCTGGTCCGCCGTGAGATCCTTCCAAGCGCCGTTGGTGAAGTCGTATTCGAAGCCGGTGAAGGAGTGCGGGAGGACCTTGCGGAATTCCTCGAACCGCGACTTGTAGGCCTCGACCTCCTTCGGCCCGTATTTCGGGTTCTTCATCGGAATGATGTATTGCGGCGTGCGCACGAACGCCTTCAGGCTGCCGACCTCGCCGGCGATGGTCTGGATCACCTGAATGCCGGTAGCGCCATTGCCGACCACGGCGACGCGCTTGCCGGCGAGATCGAGCTTCTGCTTCGGATAGCGGCTGGTGTGGACGAGGACCCCCTTGAACGTCTCCTGACCGGGAAAAACCGACGTCAGCGGCGCGGACAGCATGCCGCAGCAGGTGATCAGGAACTGCGCGTCGATGACATCGCCCTTGTCGGTTGTGATCGTCCATCGCTGCGTCGCCTCGTTGAAGGCCGCGCTCGTGATCGTCGTCGAGAACCGGATGTCCTTGCGCAGATCGAGCTTGTCGGCGACGTAATTGAGCCACCTTTCGATCTCGGGCTGACCGGGGAAACGCTCGCTCCAGCTCCAGCCTTTGTACAGCTCCTCCGAAAAGAGATACTGGTAGATATAGGCTTCGGAGTCGAAACGTGCTCCCGGATAGCGATTCCAGTACCAGGTGCCACCGACGCCGGTGGCCGTATCGACGGCCTTGACCTTCAGGCCCTGCTCGTCGCGCAGCTTGTAGAGCTGGTAGAGGCCGGCAACTCCCGTGCCGATCACCACGGCGTCCAGGCTTTCGTGCCTGCCCGCGCCATTGCTCTTGGACTCACTCATGCATTCCTCCCAATGTCAGACTTGTTCTGCTCCCCGCGGCAAAGCGCGGGAGACGCAAAGGGGGAAACGCAGATTGCGTGCCAATCCGGATTTCTAGATTTAAGCGCCTGCAGTCATTGAAGTGTTGGTCGCGGAAGCCAATTGCTGGTCCGTTCGAAATTCAAACGGAATGTATGCGGCCAGACCGAATTTCGATCGCAGGCCCAAGAACCGGAACGCTAAGAAAGTGGCCCGCTACATCACAGGCACGGCGATCCCGGTAGATGGCAGCTTGCTGCCGTACCCTAGGGCGCGGGTTCTTAGGAGCGGCAGCGTCAGCTCGTTCTCATGGAGCGGTTGAGGGCCAAGAACAGCCTCTCCCGCTGGGTCCTTTTGATCAAAGCGGCCGTGTTTGAGAGTAAGTTGCTATTTCTACGAGAACTCGCGTATGCACTACCTGTAGGATCGTAGTGTGGAGAAATTCAAATGGCGATGGAGCTAAGGGGCGCACAAGGCGAGGGATTTGCGACGATTGCCGCTGATGGACGCGTGTTAGATTCCTGGTTTCTTCGGCTACGCCTGGTTGAGGAGGTCGACAAGTCGGCAACGGTACGGCTGACGAGCGACGAGATCAACAGATCGTTGGGTGAGTCGGCAGACGGATATGCGCGACACGACGACATCCGCAATGTCGACATCGTTTCCATTCATACAAAAGTTGACTCCCTTGCATCTGCGCCGACTGATGTGCACGACGCATATCTTCGACTCCATCTACTGAGCCACCGGCTCGTCCAGCCTAATTGCCTGAACCTTGACGGAATTTTCAGTCTGTTACCTAACGTTGCCTGGACGACGCTCGGTCCCTGTGAATGCTCTCGTGTACCGGAGGCGCGAATCCTCGCGCGAAAGCGTGCTCTCGCGTTTGAGGTGACAGGCCTGGATAAGTTTCCGCGCATGACTGATTATGTGACGCCTGCGGACGTGAGAATTGCAGATGCGGATCGCGTAAGGCTCGGAGCCTATTTGGCTCCGGGCACAACCGTCATGCATGAAGGCTTTTGCAATTTTAATGCGGGTACGCTCGGTCCCTGCATGGTCGAAGGCCGGATAACCGCCGGTGTGGTTGTGGGTAGCGGCAGCGACGTTGGTGGCGGAGCGTCGATCATGGGCACTCTGTCCGGAGGAGGGAAAGAGAGGATTACAGTTGGTGAGCGCTGCCTGATCGGAGCCAACGCCGGTATCGGCATTTCATTGGGTGACGATTGTATCGTCGAAGCGGGCTGTTATGTCACGGCAGGCGCGCGCATCCTTTTGGAAGATGGCCGGGTACTGAAAGCCAAGGAACTCTCGGGCCAGAAGGGCCTGCTTTTTCGTCGTAATTCCCAGAGCGGCGCTCTTGAGGCAACCAGACGTACACCAAATTGGGACGGCCTCAACTCGCAACTTCACAGCTAGGCAGTTCAATCGAATGCGAGCGCTTATTGCCGCGGCCTGCGCACGTAGAGCGAGAGAAACCGGTCGATCATCGGATTGATCTGTTCCGGCACTTCCAGCGACAAGAAATGCCCGGAGCCGACGGCCTTGGCCGTAACCAGTTGCGGGCATAATGCCGCAAAGCGATCCAGATCTGCGAGCCGATGAGCCGCTTCGATATACAGCACTGGGACCCGGCAGGCCTGGGCGCACGCGCCCGCCCGATGCAGATCCCAGGGGAATAGACTTGTAAACGTCGAGACCATCACGTGCTGCGGTGTCGCGAGAAAGGTCTGTTCAACACGGGCGCGGCAAGCGTCCGTCGGCAGACAGGACTCCGCCACTATTTTTCGCACCTCGTCCGCAAAGCTCGGCCCCCTCAGGCCTTCCAAATAACCGGTGAACACTGCTCCTGCTGAGCCAGGAAAGAACACCCCGGAGTCGAGCAGCACCAGGCCTGCAGGAAAGTCCGGATAGCGCGCGGCGATTTCCAGTGCCATGTTGCCACCCATGCTTTGACCTACGATGACCGGCTTCGTGATCTGCTGCTGGGTGCATAGCCAGACGAGATCCTCGGCGAAGCCTTCGATCGAATAGGCCTGTTGCGGCTTGTCGCTCTCACCATGGCCCCGTAGTTCGGCATTCAAAGCCCGGCCGTGACGAGTGAAATACTCCATCTGAGGGGCAAAATGCGTGCGATCCCCGCCAAGCCCATGCACGAACAGGAACTCAGGCGTTCCGACCCCGGCGATGTCGAAAGACAGTTGGATGCCGTCACGCGCGATCTTCATGGGCTATCTCCATTCTTGCCGACACCCATCGGCGATTGATGCGGTGCCTCGATTCCGTACCGTGCAAGCTGGCGGTGCTCGGTAGCAGTTCTATCACACGCGAGAACAGCTATGTCGCCCAAGAGGGCGCGCTTCTACGTCCGGTCTACCCCGATCACAGCAGCCATTTCGAAGCCCGACCCAACTTCGATATCGAGCCACCAACGCATGCCTATTGCCGATCGATTACTTCCCGACCCAGCGCCAGCGCGGCGGTTCGCCTTTCCACCAGCAGACGCCGACAAGCGCAAGGCCCAGAACAACGACATAGACGACGAATATGACTGGCGACTGGCGAGTTGGAAGCACCACGGCGCCTCCGATCAGCAGGACGATGAAGACGGCGAAGACGGTCCAGCCTTGCCAGGTGATGGGAAAGCCCCAGCCCCATCCGTAACGCTTAGTCGGGAACCAATAACGGACTTCATCCTGCATGGGCCCGCTCCAAATCGAAATTCGGTCTGACCGCGATATAGGCGCAGGTCCAAAGTTTTGGAGGGGTACCGGGAGACGCCCGCGCGCTCGGCGCGCTGCCTCGCCCCGCTCTTGCGGGGGTGCGACCAGCTTCGCTCGCGCTGGAGGCGAAGGGGTGGCTCACTCTGACTGCAAAATTTCCGCGATGGCGGCGCCGGTCGCGATCGTGCCGAGTTGGCCGCCGACGTCGCGCGTGGCCCGCCCCCGCGCGATCGCCTTCGCCACCGCGTCCTCGATCGCGTGGCCCGCCTCTTCATAGCGTGCGGCCCCCGTCTTGTCCCCGTGCCAGGCCAGCAGCAGCGCGGTCGACAGGATCAGCGACACCGGATTGGCGACGTCCTGCCCGGCGATGTCGGGCGCCGAGCCGTGCGCGGCCTGCGCCATGGCGTGGCGGGCGCCGACATTGAGGGAGCCGCCGAGGCCGAGGCTGCCGGACAATTCCGCGGTGAGATCGGACAGGATATCGCCAAACATATTGGTAGCGACGATGACGTCGAAGCGCTCCGGGCTGCGCACGACATGCGCCATCATGGCATCAACCAGGATGTCGTCGACCTCAAGCCCACGATAGCCCCTCGCCGCCTCGCGGCAGATGTCCAGAAACATGCCGTCGCCGATCTTGAGCACATTGGCCTTGTGCACGATGGTGAGATGCCTGCGCCGCTTCATCGCCAGCCGGCAGGCCGCATGCGCAATGCGCTCGCAGCACAAGCGCGTGATCCGGCGTAGTGAGATCACGACATCAGGCGTGACCAGCAGCTCGCCATTGCCTTCTTCCATGTTGCGGTCGGCATAAAAACCCTCGGTGTTCTCGCGCACCACGACGAGATCGAAATCGCCGAGTCGGCCGGGCCGTCCAGCATAGGTACGCGCCGGGCGGATGTTGGCGTAGAGGTCGAGGTTCTTGCGGAAATAGCGCGACGGATTGATCTCGCCACGCGCCTCGTCCTTGAAATCGAAGGTCGCGGTCGGGCCGAGGATCAGGCCGTCTGCGGCGCGCACAGTGTCGAGGAGCTCGCCCCGCACCGTCGTGCCGAATTGCTTCAGGCTGGCGTGACCGACGGCATGCTCCTCGAGCCGCACATTGAGCTCGAAGCGTTCGGATGCGACGCGCAGCACGCCCGTGGTCGCGGCCGTGATCTCCGGCCCGATGCCATCACCTGGCAGCACCACAATTTGCATGGGTCATACCTCTCAAGCCGGCTCGGTCCGATCATACGCCATCGCGCGCGATCACCGCCCGATCTTCGTGCATACCCGCATGCAAGCATATGCCTGTGGCAGGCGGCGCGGCTGTAGTACATCCCGAAAAGCAACACTCAACCCACGCTTTGCGGAGACGGCGCAGGCAATGACAATGACGTTACCTGCGCTCGCGAAAGAGCCCGAACGCCCCCTCGCCGACGGCCTGCCCACGATGCGCCGGCGCTGGGCGATCGCCGCGATTTTCACCGCACTCGCGATGGCCTCGCTCGATACCGCGATCGCCAATATCGCGCTGCCTGCGATTGCGGCCGATCTCCATGTCAGCCCCGAGCAGGTGGTCTGGGTGGTCAACGTCTACCAGATCGCGCTGGTCGCCACGCTGTTGCCGCTGGGAGCACTCGGCGAGATCGTTGGGCATCAGCGCATCTATCTTGGCGGCCTTCTTCTGTTCACGATCGCCTCGCTGCTATGTGCGGTGGCCTGGTCGCTGCCGAGCCTGCTCGTGGCGCGCACGCTGCAGGGCCTCGGCGCGAGCGGCATCATGAGCGTCAACACGGCCCTGGTGCGCTTCGTCTATCCCGGGCGGATGCAGGGCCGCGGCTTCGGCCACAACGCGCTGGTGGTCGCGACCGCCTTCACCTTGGGGCCGTCGATTGCGTCCGCGATCCTCGCCCTCGGGCCGTGGCCCTGGCTGTTCGCGGTGAACATTCCTTTTGGCCTCGTCGCCATGGGCATCGGCTTTGCGATGCTGCCGAAGACGCCGCGCGCCGATCACGGCTTTGATTTCACCGGTGCCGTGCTGGCCGCGATCTGCCTCGGCCTGTTCATCACCGGCATCGGCAGCGCGGCTCATAATCTCTCCCCGCGCCTCGTCGCGGTCGAGCTGGTCGCAGCACTCGTGATCGGCTTCATCCTGACGCGCAGGCATGCAGATCATCCCGCACCGATGCTGCCGATCGACCTGTTCAGCCGCCCCATGTTCGCGCTGTCGGCGGCGACCGCGGTCTGCTCGTTCGCGGTGCAGGGCCTCGCCTTCGTCTCGCTGCCGTTCTATTTCGAGGACGTGCTCGGACGCTCCCAGGTCGAGACCGGCTTCTTCATGACGCCGTGGCCGCTGGTCGTCGGCATCATGGCGCCGATCGCGGGACGCCTCTCAGACCGCCACGCGGTCGGACTGCTTGGCGGCATCGGGCTCGTGCTGCTCGGCATCGGCATGGCGCTTTTGGCGACGCTCCCGGCCAATCCGTACATCCCCGACATCATCTGGCGCATGGTGATCTGCGGCATGGGTTTTGGGTTCTTCCAGGCGCCGAACATGAAGGCGGTGATGGGAAGCGCACCGCCACATCGCAGCGGCAGCGCAAGCGGCATCGTCGCCACCGCGCGGCTGACCGGACAGACGACCGGCGCAGCGCTCGCCGCGCTCTGCTTTGCCCTCGCGGGACATGACGGCGCCACCGTCGCACTGGCGCTCGGCGCCGGTTTCGCCGCGCTCGGCAGCGTGATGAGCTTCCTCAGGCTGGCGGTGAAGTAGAAAGTGACGCGGACGCGACTGCCGCCGGGATCGGCATCTTCTCGTTCAAAGAAGCCAGACGCTCATCAATGGCGTCGATGACCCGGCGCGAGAACGGTCCGAGATGCGCGTAGGCCGCGATCATCGCGACCGCGATGCGGGCCGAGGATGTGTCGCGCTTGGCGCAGCTGAGAAAGGTTTTCCAGAGCGGACCGTGCGCTTCGGGAATGCTCGACGTCACGCGATGCACGGTTTCCAGCGCACGCACCTTGTTGCGAATGTCGCCCTCGGGAAGCTCCGGACGCTGCCGTGAGCGGTCGAGCATCGTCATCAACCGGTCGACACGGCTCGCATAGGCGGCCGGGTCGTAGATCCTCTCCAGGATTTGCCTGTAGTCCATCAGGATGTCGCGCAGCGGACGCACCGGATCGAAATTGATTCCGGCGGTGCACTGGTCGCCGCCGTTCATGGTCGCCGCCGAATCGTGGTTCGGACGCAACCGGCCTTCGCGGGCGAGACGTCGCGTCAGCTGCGTATTGGGCAGGGCAAAGAGCAGGCCGACCATGCAGACCGGAATCGCCGCCTCCTCGATGAAGTCGATCATGGCATCGGCCATCGAGACCTTCTCGCTGTCGAAGCCCACGATGAAGCCGGCGGTGACGAGCATTCCGGCGCTGTAGATCCTGTGAATGCTCTCGGCGATGTTGCGCCGCGTGTTCTGCTTCTTGCGCATTGCGACCAGCGTCGCCGGATCCGGACTTTCGATGCCGACGAAGATACCGAAGAAGTTAGCAGCCGCCATCAGGTTGAGGAGCTCCGGATCGTCGGCGAGGTTGACCGAGGCTTCAGTCGAGAATTCGAAGGGATAGTCGTGCGCGCGCTGCCATGCGGCGAGCTCGGGCAGGAACAGCTTGAGCGACTTCTTGTTGCCGATGAAATTATCGTCGACAAAATCGAGATGGCCGCGGTAGCCCATCCGGTACAGCGTCTCGAGCTCGGTGAACATCTGCGGCGTCGTCTTGGTACGCGGCACGCGTCCGTAGAGCTCGATGATGTCGCAGAACTCGCAGGTGAAGGGGCAGCCGCGGGAATACTGCACACCGAGATAGAGATAGTCCTCGAATTTCAGGAGGTCGAAACGCGGCACCGGCGTCCTGGTGACGTCGGCCTGGAATTTCGGCGCCGTGAAGACGCCTGAGCGGGCACCGCCCTGCCAGGCCGCGACGAACTCGTCGATGATGCTCTCGGCCTCGCCCAGCACCTGAAAGTCGGCTCGCGCATAGAGATGGGGGCTCGATGTCGGATCGGGGCCACCGACAACCACCGGCTTGGCCTTGGCGCGGCAAAGCTCGATCAGCCGCAGCGCATCGGTCTGTTGTGGCAGCATCCCGCCGGTGAAGACGACATCCGCCCAGTCAAGGTCGTCATCGCCAAGCGGCGTCGTGTTGCAGTCGATGAGGCGTATCGTCCAGCTCTCGGGCAACATCGCCGCGACGGTGATCAGCCCCAAGGGCGCCGCGGGGCGCCGGACGCCCATCAATTTGCAGGACTCGCCAAAACTCCAGAACGACTCCGCCGTGAACAGCGGATAGAGCATGAGCACGTTGCAAGGCCGCGGCACGTTCATGGAACCCCCCAAAGGCTTCGTACCGAGTGTATCAAAGCGCGCCCGTCTTGCATCCCTACAAGCGGGACGAGCGGTCACTTTCTGTTCCAGTGAGAGTCAAACGCCGGAATTGTCGTCAGCTGGGCGTCGTGACAGGCCGCTTTGCCGACGTTCGAAGCGACGGCTCACCGGTACCTGTCCTCGCGGAACTCACCCGCGACCAAAGTCTATTGCTGCAGTGCCTGTTCATTGGGAACCGGGCGACGGCCCAAGCTTTTGTTCGGATGTCCTCACGCGCAGGAGGTGCGTCATGAGCAAGTGGCAAGAGCGCGAAACGGTCCCCGATATCTACAACCTGTTTCTCGCCGCCGTGTTGTTCTTATCGCCGTGGCTGTTCAGGCTGACGAACGAGCAGGGCAAGGTCGATCTCTGGATCACCGGCATCATCATCGGCCTGGTCTCGCTGGCGGCCGTCATCACCTATCGGGATTGGGAGGAATGGCTCAACGTCCTGATGGGAGCCTGGCTCATCGTTTCGCCCTGGCTGTTGGGATTCCCGCATACGCGGGCCATGCACATCAGCATCGGTATAGGCGTGGTCGTCGTGCTTCTGGCCTTCCTCGATCTCTTCCTTCACTACGAGAAGAGGCACCCGGAGGAATTTGCTTCGCCGGGCGGACAGGAAGGACCTCACCCCTAGAGTGCGACGCAGCAGCGCGACGCGGACCTGGATGCCGGGGACGTCATGAGCTGCACGCGCCTTTCCACTGCGCATGCCGCATGGCAGCTTGCTCGGCTGCAACACCGCGCAAGCGGCAATCTTCCTGCGATCCAGCAAAATTCTTGGGCCCCAACCCCAGATTGTTGATTTGAAACGGTTCCGTTTGCCGGACAAATTGCGCGCCTTGAGCCTCATCGGTGGATGGGCCAATCAGGGGACTTGCGATGGCAAACCTTACGATCAACGGAAAATCGATCACTGTCGACGTCGAGCCGGATACACCGCTGCTCTGGGCGATTCGCGAAAACGTCGGCCTCACCGGCACCAAATATGGTTGCGGCATCGCGCAATGCGGCGCCTGCACGGTTCACATCGACGGAGTCGCCACCCGCTCCTGCGGCGTCGCGGTCAGCGAGGCCGTGGGCAAGCAGATCACCACGATCGAGGGGCTGGCGAATGGCGCTACGCTGCACAAGGTACAGCAGGCCTGGATCGCCCATGACGTCCCGCAATGCGGCTATTGCCAGAGCGGCATGATCATGGCTGTCGCGGCGCTGCTCAAGGAGAAGCCGAAACCGACCGACGCCGATATCGACGAGGCCATCACCAATATCTGCCGCTGCGGCACCTTCCAGCAGGTGCGCGAAGCGATCCACACGATCGCGAACGCTTGAGGAGGCGGCCATGAACAAGCACGTTTCACCCGCCATGAATCGCCGCGCCTTCGTCATCGGCACCGCCGCGGTCGGCGCCGGCCTCGCGCTCGGTCTCGACATTCCCTTCGGCGGTCCGGCCGTGGTCCGCGCCGCTGACGGCTCACCCGAGGTGAACGCCTGGGTCGTGGTGCGGCCCGACGACACCGTGGTGATCCGCATCGCCCGCTCCGAGATGGGCCAGGGTACCCTGACCGGCCTTGCGCAGCTCGTCGCCGAGGAGCTGGAATGCGACTGGTCGAAGGTCACGACCGAATTCCCCTCGCCCGGACAGAACGTCGCCCGCAAGCGCGTCTGGGGCGAATACTCGACTGGCGGCAGCCGCGGCATCCGCACCTCGCACGACTATGTGCGCAAGGGCGGCGCCACGGCACGCATGATGCTGATCCAGGCCGCCGCCAATGAATGGAAGGTGCCGGCCTCCGAATGCACCGTCGCGAGCAGCGTCATCACCCATACGCCGTCGGGCAAGACGACGACCTATGGCAAGGTTGCCGAGGCCGCCGCAAAGCTGCCACCGCCGACCGACATCAAGCTGAAGGATCCCAAGGACTGGAAGCTCATCGGCAAGGGCGTCAAGCGCCTCGACACGTCCGACAAGGTCACCGGCACCACTGTCTACGGCATCGACGTCAAGCTGCCCGGCATGCTCAACGCCGCGATCAAGGACTGTCCCGTCACCGGCGGCAAGCTGAAGAGCTACGACGAGGCCAAGATCGCCGGCATGAAAGGCGTAAAGAAAGTCGTGCGAGTCGGCGACAGCGCGGTCGCCGTCGTCGCCGATACGTTCTGGCACGCCAAGACCGCGCTCGATGCGCTGCCGATCGTCTGGGATGAAGGCGAGAACGCAAAGGTCTCGAGCGAGTCGATCGCGAAATGGCTGGCTGAGGGTCTCGAAAGCGGCCCGGCCTACGTCGGGAATTCGAATGGCGACGCGAAAGCCACGCTGGCGGGGGCCGCCAAGAAGATCGAGGCGGTCTACAACTATCCCTACCAGAACCACGCCACGATGGAGCCGATGAACGCCACCGCGCTCTATACCGGCGATAAGTGCGAGGTCTGGTGCGGCACGCAGAATGGCGAGGCCGCGCTCGCCGCCACGCTGGAGGCCTCAGGTCTTCCGGCAGAGAAATGCGACGTCAACAAGCTGATGCTCGGCGGCGGGTTCGGCCGGCGCGGCCAGACCGATTACGTTCGACAGGCCGTCCTCATCGCCAAGCAGATGCCGGGCACGCCGGTCAAGCTGCTCTGGACGCGCGAAGAGGACATGACGCATGGCCGCTACCATCCGATCACGCAATGCAAGATGACGGGCGGCTTCGACGCCGACAACAATCTGACCGCGTTGCACATACGGATCTCCGGCCAGTCGATCCTGTTCAGCCTGCGCCCGGAGGCGATGGTCAACGGCATGGATCCGGCGACCTTCGCCGGCCTCAACCCCAAGGGCGACGCGCCGTTCGGTTATTCGGTCCCCAATCTCCTGATCGAACACTCGATGCGCAATCCGCACATCATCCCGGGCTTCTGGCGCGGCGTGAACGTCAACCACAACGCCATCTACGTCGAATGCTTCATGGACGAGCTGGCGCACGCCGTGAACCAGGATCCGCTGGAGTTTCGGCGCAAGCTGATGAAGGACCGTCCGAAGCATCTAGCGGTGCTTGAGGCCGTGGCCGAGAAGATCGGCTGGGGCAAGCCGCCACCGCAAGGCATCTACCGCGGCCTTGCGCACTTCGCCTCCTATGGCAGCTATGTCGCGGCGGCCGCGGAAATCTCGGTGACCGACGGCACCAAGATCAAGGTGCATCGCATCGTGGCCTCGACCGATCCCGGCTATGCCGTCAACCCGGCACAGATCGAGCGCCAGATCGCCGGCTCCTTCGTCTACGGGCTGACCGGACTGTTCTACGGCGGCTGCACCGTCAAGGACGGCGCGATCGTCGAGACCAACTTCGACACCTACGATTCCATGCGTATCGCAGCGATGCCGAAGGTCGAATCGATCGTGATGCCGAGTGGCGGCTTCTGGGGCGGCGTCGGCGAACCCACGATCGCCGTTGCAGGACCAGCCGTGCTCAACGCCTATTTCGCAGCGACCGGCAAGCGCATTCGCTCGGTGCCGCTGCGCGACCAGAACATCACCTTCGCTTGAGAGGGTGCGGCCGCGGCGGCCCAAGGGCCGCCGCAGCATTATCCGGATGATGCTCATGACCACGCGCTCCGTGACACGGCGGAAAGCCGTCCTCGGCATCGCGGCCGCATCGCTGGCCGTCCCTGCGATTGCGCGCGCGCAAGGCGGGGCGCGCGTTGTCGTGGTCGGCGGCGGCTTTGGCGGGGCGGGCTGCGCGCGTGCGCTGAAACGGAACGGTGCGGATCTGCAGATCACGCTGGTCGAACCGAACAGGACCTTCACCGCCTGCCCGTTCAGCAACGAGGTGATCGCAGGCCTGCGCGAGATCGAGGCGCAGCAGTTCGGCTATGAGAAGATCGCTGCTGATGGCGTAACCGTCATCGCGCAGGCCGCGACCGCGGTCGATCCGCAAGCGCGGCGTGTCACGCTGGCCGATGGCTCATCGCTTCCCTACGACCGCCTCGTTCTCTCGCCCGGCGTCGACTTCCATTTCGAGGCGCTGCCCGGCTATGACGAAGCCGCAAGCCAGAAGATGCCGCACGCATGGAAGGCCGGCGAGCAAACCATGCTGCTGCGCAGGCAGTTGGAGGCGATGGAGGATGGCGGCCTCGTCGCAATCGCGGTGCCGGCCAATCCCTCGCGCTGCCCGCCTGCTCCTTACGAGCGCGCCAGCCTGATCGCGCATTATTTCAAGACGAAGAAGCCGCGCTCAAAGGTACTGATCCTGGACGCCAAGGATAATTTCACGCAACAAAGACTGTTCGAGAAAGCGTGGACGGAGCTTTACGGCGGCCTGATCGAGCGCGTATCCCTGTCGCAGGGCGGCCGCGTGACCTCCGTCGATCCCGCGAGCAACACCGTCATTACCGAGTTCGGCAATTACACGGCGCAAGTCGCCAACGTTATTCCGCCGCAGCGCGCCGGGCGCATTGCGGCGGTTGCCGGGGTGGCGGATACCACCGGCTGGTGCCCGATCGATCCCATGACCTTCGAATCAAGATTTGTGCCGAACATCCACGTCATCGGCGATGCCTGCCTCGGCGGTGGCATTCCGAAATCGGCCTCGGCTGCGAGCGCGCAAGGCCGGGCCTGCGCGGATGCGATCGTCAACCTCATCGCGGGCCGAACGCCACAGACACCACGGCTGACCGGCGTCTGCTACAACACCGTCGCGCCCGCCTACGGCTTTTCGCTCGCCGGCAACTATCAGCCCAAGGGCGACATCTTCGCCGAGGTCGAGGGCGGCGCCACCAGCCCGCTCGACGCCCCGCCGGAACGACGCGCTCGCGAGGCTGCGGACGCCGAGCGCTGGTTTAAAACCCTCACGGCGGCGACCTTTGGCTAGGCCGATGAATCATATCGCCGTGCTGATCGCGGCAAGTTTCGCGCTTTCCGCAGGCGCACGTGCGCAGGCGCTGGTGCCCTACGACATCGTCGGCGACGGCATCCCGGAGTCGCTCACCGGGGCGCCGGGCGATGCGGCGCGCGGGCGGGCGTTGGTGCTCGATCGCAGCGCGACCTGCATCCTCTGCCATTCCGGGCCGTTTCCGGAAACGCGGTTCCAGGGCGATCTCGCACCCGATCTCACCGGTGCGGGGAACCGCTGGTCGGCAAGTCAGTTGCGACTGCGATTGGTGGACGCATCGCGCTTTAACCCGCAGACCATCATGCCGTCCTACTTTCGCACTGACGGGCTCGTTCGCGTCGGCCGCAACCTTGCCGGCAAGCCGATCCTCAACGCGGGCCAGATCGAGGACATCGTGGCCTATCTTGCAACGCTCCGGGACTAGGACGATCGATGCGAAGCACACGTCGACAATTCTTGCGTCTCACCGTCGCGGCCGGGACGATCCCCATCGTCACGATCCGTCCGCTCGAGGCGACCCCCGCGATGCTGAACACGGCGATCCGCAACGTCATCGGAGAGGCACAACTGCACACCGGCAAGGTCAGGCTCGACATTCCGCCGCTAGTCGAGAACGGCAACACCGTGCCGATGACGGTCAGCGTCGCGAGCCCGATGACGGCGACCGACTATGTCAAGAGCATCCACGTCTTCAACGAGAAGAACCCACAGCCGAATATCGGCAATTTCCATCTCGGCCCGTGGGCCGGGCGCGCGCAGGTCTCGACCCGCATCCGGCTCGCCGACAGCCAGAAGGTTGTCGCGATCGCGCGCCTGTCCGACGACTCCTTCTGGCAAGTCGCAGCCGACGTCGTCGTGACACTTGCCGCCTGCACTGAGGAGGTGAACTGATGGCCTCTGCCCTGATCAACGTTCCCCCGAAAGCGAAGCGCGGCGAAGTCATCGAGATCAGGACGCTGACCTCGCATATCATGGAGAGCGGCTTTCGCCGCATGGCAGCTGGCGATCTCGTGCCGCGCGACATCATCACGAACTTTACCTGCCGCTACAACGGCACCGAGATCTTTCGCGCCGACCTCTTTCCGGCGATCGCAGCGAATCCGTATCTGTCTTTCTTCACGGTCGCGAAGGAAAGCGGCAAGTTCGAGTTCGAATGGATCGGCGACAACGGCTTCGTGTCGACGGCCTCGGCGTCGATCACGGTCGAATGAGTTTTGCGCGCACGATCATCGCGGCGATGCTGCTGCTCGTCGCCGCACCTGCCCTGCTCGCCGGCGAAATCCCGCTTGAACAGCGCCGCTCGGGTTATTCCTTCATGGGACCCGACACGCGCGCGATGCAGGACGACGATACGTCCAATCCGGGCATGCTGTTCGTGCTGGACGGTGAAACATTGTGGAAGACGAAAGGCGGCATTGCCGGCAAGTCGTGCGCCGATTGCCACGGCGATGCGCGCGAGACCATGAAAGGCGTCGCCGCGCGTTATCCCGCCTTCGACAAGACGCTCGGCCGCCCCGTCACGCTGGACCAGCGCATCAATCTCTGCCGCGCCAGACATCAGCAGGCAACGGCGTTGCCTTACGAGAGCCGCGACCTCCTCGCGCTCGATGCCTTCGTCGCGCACCAGTCGCGCGGCGTCGCGATCACGGCCGGCGACGATCCCGAACTCAAGCCGTTCGTCGAGCAGGGTCGCGCGCTGTTCATGCAGCGCGAGGGCCAGCTCAACCTTGCATGTGCCAATTGCCATGACGACAACTACGACAAGCATCTGGCGGGCGCGCCGGTCACGCAGGGGCAGCCGACCGGCTATCCGCTCTATCGCCTGGAATGGCAAACACTGGGATCGCTGGAGCGGCGATTGCGAAGCTGCATGACGGGGGTCCGCGCACAAGCCTATGACTATGGTGCGCCCGAGCTGGTCGCGCTCGAGCTCTATCTGATGGCGCGGGCGCGCGGCATGCCCATGGAGAGCCCGGCCGTGCGGCCTTAATCCGCAGAGGAATATTAGGACTAGGCAGGCGCGGCACGGACGCTAGTATCCCCTCCCAAGAAACGAGTCACAGGGAGGACAGACGTGGCTGACCATCGTATTTCGCGCCGCACGCTTTTGCAGGGGACCGCTGCGGCTGGCGCGCTCAGCCTGACCGGATTTCCGGCGCACGCCGAGGTCAATTGGAAGAAATATGCCGGGACAAAGCTGGAGGTGATCCTCGCCAAGGGTCCGCGCGGCGACAATCTGCAAAAGAACATCAAGGAGTTCACCGATCTCACCGGCATCCAGGTGGAGTCGGAGCAGATTCCCGAGCAGCAGCAGCGTCAGAAGTGCGTCATCGAGCTCACTTCGGGCCGGCCGAGCTTCGACGTCGTCCATCTCAGCTATCACGTGCAGAAGCGTCAGTTCGAAAAGGCCGGCTGGCTCGCCGACATGACGCCGTTCATGAAGGATCCGACGCTGACTGCGCCCGATCTCGTCGAGAACGATTTTTCGGCCGCAGGCCTGCAATACGCCAAGAACGACAAGGGCCAGATGCTCTCGCTGCCCTGGTCGGTCGACTATTTCATCCTTTACTACAACAAGGAGCTGTTCCAGAAGAAGGGCGTCGCGCTGCCCAAGACGCTGGACGAGATGGTCGCGGCCGCCGAAAAGCTCACCGATGCCAAGGAAGGCACCTATGGCTTCGTCGGGCGCGGCCTGCGCAACGCCAACATGACCTTGTGGACCAACTTCTTCCTCGACTATGGCGGCGAATTCCTCGATGCCAAGGGCAACATCCTGACTGACGGTCCCGAAGCCATCGCGGCGACGAAGCTCTACCAGACGCTGTTGACGAAGGTCGCTCCGCCCGGCGTCGCCGGCTTCAACTGGATGGAGTCGATGGCCTCGTTCACGCAAGGACGATCCGCGATGTGGATCGACGGCGTCGGCTGGGCGCCGCCGCTGGAGGATCCGGCGGCCTCGCGCGTGGTCGGCAAAGTCGGCTACACCGTCGTGCCTGCAGGGCCGAAGGGACAGTATTCGGCGACCTACGGCGACGGCCTCGGCATCGCCGCCGCGAGCAAGAACAAGGAAGCGGCCTATCTGCTCTGCCAGTGGGCGGTCTCCAAGGCGCAAGGCGCGCGGCTGTTGCAGGCCGGAGGCGGCGTGCCGTTCCGCAACTCGATCCTGAACGATCCCGAGGTGCAGAAGGGTGTGAAGATGCCAGCGGAGTGGCTGCAATCGGTGATCGATTCTGCCAAGATCAGCAAGCTCGGCCTGCCGGTGGTGATCCCGGTTGCCGAATTCCGTGACATCGTCGGCGCGGCGATCACCGCAACCCTTTCCGGGGCCGATCCGGCGACCGAGTTGAAGAAGGCCAACGATCAGTACCGGCCGATCCTGGAGCGTAGCGAAAAGGCGTGAGTGCGTTGACACAAGCAACTCCGGCCGCGGCAAAATCTGGTGCCGCGCCGGAGAAGGAGTTGCGGCCCCCCTCCTACTGGCCGTTCGTGGTGCCGGCGCTGGTCGTCGTGCTCGCCATCATTATCTTCCCGTGGGTCTTCACGATCTGGATGAGCCTGAACGAGTGGAAGGTCGGCTCGCCGACCACCTTCGTCGGGTCTTCCAACTATCTGCGGCTGACAACCGATCCGCGCTTCCTCGAGGCGGTAGGCCACACCATCGTCTACACCGTGCTGTCAGTGGTGCTGCCGCTGATCCTCGGCACGCTCGCAGCCGTAGTGTTTCACCAGAAATTTCCCGGCCGCGGCTTCCTGCGCGGCATCTTCATCATGCCGATGATGGCAACGCCCGTGGCGATCGCGCTGGTCTGGACCATGATGTTCCATCCGCAACTCGGCGTGCTCAATTACCTGCTGTCACTGGTCGGGATTCCGCCGCAGCTGTGGGTGTTTCATCCTGCAACCGTGATCCCCTCGCTGGTGCTGGTCGAGACCTGGCAGTGGACGCCGCTCGTCATGCTGATCGTGCTCGGCGGCCTGGCTGCGATCCCGACCGAGCCTTACGAAAGCGCGCAGATCGACGGTGCCAAT
>NZ_JBANBJ010000049.1:0-62966 GCF_059803515.1 Bradyrhizobium sp. UFLA05-125
CACCAAGGACGACGTCAAGCTGCTCAAGGCACATTCCAAGGCCCGCACTCCCGTGGCCAAACTCTCGAAGCTGATGAAGCGCTCCGAAGGCTCGTTGAGACAGAAGGCTCTCAGCCTTGGAATTGGACTTGGCCACCAGCGCTAAGCAAAGGGGTCGCGTCCACCCGTTGGCGTCGATCGCGGGCTTTCCACGTCGCCTTTACCGATATCGTCGGCTCGACCGGGAAAGATCCTTTGGGAATAAAACTGATCGACGGCATCGGCCATCCGGGCGGCAACATAACGAGACCATCGATCATGTTCGGCGAGCTCGACGCGAAGCGTCTTGGTTCCGCTCAACGCCAGCTTCATCCGATCGCCAAACGTGTGCCGGCCGACAAAATCGCAACGACGCGAAGGGCACGTAAGAGCGGTCACCCCGATAGAGGAGCTATGTAGTCCTTGTGGAGGCAGGTTGGTCTTGCGCCTCCGTCGAACAACACTGTGATACCGGTGGTACGAAGGCTGACCGCTACGACCGTACCGGTTTTCTTGGCCAGATCGGGGCACCGAAGAGCACCAAGCTTGCTCACCTGGAAACGGGCGCCGACGACAATTTCGTCGGCCTTCTGAGCAACCATTTCGTCAATCCAATAATAAATGGTTCCAAAAGCAGGCACAGGATACCTTCAATTCGATCCATTTGCAACTTGCGGTGAACATGCACGAAAAGACACGTGTTCCGATCATGGAACTCGTCTGTATTCTTTGCCGGGCTTAAGTAAAAGCACGTCGATGCAAGACCGCGTCGTCTTTGAGGAACATCGGCCGCCGTTCACCCAGGTGGGCCCTCTCACCGAGATCGCGGGATGCTAGCGCCGTTTCACATCAATGTTTTGCTGCTCTTTCCACGAATTCCAGCAGCGATGGAGCTACCTCGTCGAGTTCAACAAAGCGACGGCGCAGTTCGTCGGCGATCTCCACGGTCACATCGCGTGCCCATCCCTCTGCGGTATTGAAGGCCACAATGCGCGTCGGACGAATGTATTCTCCGGCCAGCAGGTGGTTGATCAACGTGTCGCGGTTGGCGTCCTCTTCATCGGTCTCAGACCAGGCGCGGCCTAGCACGCCACCAAAGTCCTCCAGCACCAGATAGACGTCATGGTCCTCCGGACTCTGCGGCACGATGGACGGAGCGGGACTCATGAGAGCAATCCCTTTGCGGCCTTTTCGATCGTCGCTCCAAACGATCAAAAAACAACATGGTTATAATGCGTTAACAGTCCAATAGTTCACCGGGCCAACCAGAAATCCCGGGTCGCCACTTGCCTTTTGCCAGTTTCGTCTACCTGCGCTCCGTCGAATGGGCGAAGTTCCGCTTATCGGAAATGGGCCTACGAAGGGAGAGGCGACCTTCGACTATTACGGATATTGATTTGCCGACTATCCAATGAGCACACAGCAAAGGGCCGCTGCGTTTGAAGCGGCGGTCCTTTCGGGTGCGTACTGGTTCTTGAGGCCACCTCCGCGATCCAGGAATAGCGTTTGGTCCAGCCGCTGCCCTTCCGCGATAGCAAGCGCGCGCTCGTTCTCCGGGATGACCAGCATCCGGTAGCGGTCGCGCTTCACTTCATGGATCCAGCCAGCCCTAAGCCGCCCAATTTGGCCGAGCATGCATCAGTTCGTTCCCAATCGGGAACGAGGTGAAGCAGAAAGTGGCGTGCGTTGCACATTTACAACCCGCACATCCATTCGAGATACTAAGCTAGGGCGATCAAAAATAACTGAAACATATTTCGTGTTTGTTTCAATAACATCGGGGGCGAAAAGTGTTTGATGTCTATCGCAATGATAAATGCGACTTGCTCGTCCTGAGCAAAGGCTCTGAGATACCCGCGCTCAGCTCTAGGCATAAGTGGCGTAAAAGCAGAAAAAGGATTTCCAAAGTCAGCGACGAGATCAGGTCGGCCGTTCAGAGACAAGGGTATTACGTCCGTAGCTTGCGAGCTACCAAGAAGGGGGAGGTCTAGCGCATCGGCGGCGGCCGGGTTCTCCATGCGCAACCTACGACCACTCACCCACCACCCAAAGTCCAAAGTCCTCCCCGCTCCCTTGCGCGCGCGGTAAAATCATACGTCGACAAACTCTGGAGCTGATACCTGCGTCTTCCCGGACTATCTGCCGCGAGACGGCAACGGGATCACCAAAATCGATTACAGCATCGGCGTGCCGAGCGATGGCCGAAGCAAAGGCGGTATCGAGTTCTTCGGCCCGCTCACGTCGCCTATAGGAAGAAAGCCAAGTCGACGGCGGGCGCCCTCAGCCCCCGCATGCCATGGCGAAACAAGCAGCGCCGCACTGCACGCGATGGTCGCGCGCAGTCTCTAGCACGTGACGGCTCACATCAGCGCTGCGGATTGTAGCTAACTGCGATGACGTCGGCTCTGGCTAGCGACGCGTCTTGGCGGACGCCGCCCTGAACCAACCAATCGGCCGTCACGGATAGCACGATCAGCGACGTCGCGATCAAGACTGTACAGACCTTTTCAAACATCTAGTTGAACGCTGTGGCCTCGACTTGGTTCGAACACACCAAGACATTCCGACCCGATGCGCACAGCCGAAGGACCATCATCAAGCTAAAGCACCTCAGCGCGAATCTGGGCTACGCCACGATCGATAATCCCCAAGCTCCGCGCAGCACTGAGTGAAAGGTCAAGGATTCGGCCACGGACCCACGGTCCGCGGTCGGTAATACGAACTACCACGGACCTGTTGCTCCTGAGATCAGTAACGCGAACTCTCGTTCCGAACGGCAAACGGCGGTGCGCCGCGGTTAGTAGATTCCGATCAAACGACGAACCGCTCGCTGTCTTCCCTTTTGAATACGAGTAGTAGGAGGCTTTTCCAGAGAAGACTCGGTTGGAAGATTGAGCGGATGAGCGAGCTTCCGAACCTCGTGCCGGCTCTTGTTCAGTCGGCATTTGCCTTTGCGACTGATCCTGCTTTGTCTCGGCGGGAACGGGCTCTGCATGTGCCTTTGGAATAACAGACCATCGATCATTGAAATCCTGTGCTGCAGCGGGGTTCACACTCAGTCCCATCCATACCGGGACCGTCGCAATCGCGACCATTCTCAAAAGAAGACGCATTGTCGGCCTCACGAACAACCGAAGAACAAGCCGACAATGCGAGGTCTTCAGTTGCGTTCCTGAACTCGCATCCGCGCGTCGCAAAAAGGTGACGACATACCGACCTTGCCGAGCATGATGGCGAGCAGCGCATGCGCGCCGCAGCAATTCAGTTATCCCGCAGCACCGCATCAGGTACTTAGGGAATAAGCAACCAGGCTCGGCTCGCGAACGAGACCGCTTGGGCCGGCTGCGTGGGACATTTACGTATCTTCCAGAATGGCGCCGAGAACAGCAGAGAGGCGGCATAGAGCACATGTGCGACAGCCCGAAACCGGCGCGGACGAGCGGCGTCGGCGCAAAGGTTCAGGCCGGGCGCCGTGGCGTCTCGAGCTTGATCATTTGAAGCTGTTACCCGTTCTGCGTCCCATCCGCGTAGCCGCCGCCAATCTGTGTTCCCGGAGCGAGCAGCCCTTTGCCCGGAACGTGATTAATCTCTAGCCTCGTGCCATCTGGATCCTCGAACAGCACCGAGTAGTAGCCAGGGGCAAAACTGTCGTCTCGCGGTTCGTGAACGATATGTGCGCCAATCTTTACGAGGAAGGCGTACGCCTCGTCGACATCGGCACGTTCTCGCGCACGAAAACAGTGGTGATGCAATCCAACGGCGCCCTGGTGGAATCGTTGGCCAACATACTCGTCTGCTGGCGCATGAATGCCGAACCCCGTACGGCCGCCGACACAATAGAAGGTGTTCACCGTGTCGGCCACGATCGTAAGACCCATAAACGGTAGTAGTTGTCCGTAGAAGGCACGTGCGGCTGAAAAGTTTCCAGCCGTGATGAACGTGTGGGCAACGCCGCTGATTTGCATGCTCGATCCTCCCGCAAATATCACTTTTCGTAAATGATCAATTTTACGAACAGTACTCTGGGTACGCTGTCTCCAGCGCAAAATCCGGCCGCAGCTCCTCTCAACAAAGCGTGATTATATTATGATCATCATGTGATTGAGAGAACTCTCGCCATACCTACCTGACGAAGCATCTCGCGAACGACTGCAATCGTAGCTGTGGTCTCGCCTACTCCAAAGGAGATGCAATATGAAACGTCTGGAGCTCTTTACCGCTGTTGCGGTTGTCATCTTGGGGGGAGCCGATGTGGCAACCGCCGCGGACCTTCCGACTTACGAATCGATGGGTCTCCCGATCACCGCCGTCCAGATTTCTGTTGTGGGATCGCCTCATGTTCAGGAGGTCTCGCCCACCCCCACTCTGACGGCAGGAGGCATGCCCGCCTCTCCTCATCAGATCGCGGTCCTAACGGCGCACAAAAACATTGCCAAGGAGTTTGCCGAGAAGCCGACCACTGGGAGTGGTGCGGTAACACGCTAGACCGGCGCGGCTACTTCCGGAGCAAGGGAATCGACGCAAGTCGGCTGATGTCTCCTTTGGGCCGCAAGCCACGTTAGTTCGAGGCCGCATGCTTGCGCCCAAATGCAAGCCAACAAGAGAGCTGGTCATGAAGATATTCGTTGCAGGCGCTACCGGCGCCGTGGGTCTTCCGCTCGTACGCGCTCTGCGGACGCTCGGTCATCAGGTAGTCGGCATGACACGCGCCGGTCCGGGCGTCGATCGTCTCCGCGAACTTGGTGCCTCGCCCTCCACCGCCGAGGCATTCGATCCGAAAGCGGTGCGCGATGCGATTGAGGCGGCGGCGCCGGACGTGGTGATCGACCAGCTAACCTGGCTTCCCGCCGACCCCGCCGACATTATCAAGTCCATGCCCAACGATACCCGCCTTCATCGTGAGGGCGGCGGCAATCTGCTCGCAGCGGCCGAAGCGCTCGGAGTCAAGCGTTATATCCTCCAGTCACGCGGCTTCTATTTGGACGCCCCGGCCGGGAAACTCGCCGACGAGAGGACCAAGCTCCGCTATGACGCGCCCGGCGAGATCGGCAAGAGCACTCGCGTCATAGGCGCATATGAGGATCGGGTCCTTGCTTCGCGAGCCCTGGATGGTGTGGTCCTGCGCTACGGCTTCTTCTACGGTCCCGGCACATGGTATCGCCCGGAGGGCGCCGTCGCCGAGCAAGTACGAAAGCGCGAGGCGGCGATCATCGGCGAAGGCAATGCCGTTTGGTCCTTCGTTCACATCGATGATGCCATTGCGGGAACAATTGCCTCACTGACCGCCGAACCGGGAATTTATAACGTCGTGGATGACGATCCGCTGCCCGTTTCCGAATGGCTGCCGTCCTTCGCCCGTTGGGTCGATGCGCCCGAGCCGCCCCATTTGAGCGCGGAAGAGGCACGGAAGATCGCAGGCGAGGAAGCGGTTTACTACCACACGAAGCTGACGGGCGCCTCCAATAGCCGCGCCAAAGCGAAGCTCGGTTTTGCACCGCGTCCGCTGCTGTGGAAAAGCTGTCTCAATGCACCCACCAGGTGAGGGCAGCAGCGAGCACGATGCCCTGCGAGGAAGATGTTGGAGCGCTTATCAACGCGATGGATGAAGAGGAAAGACGTGCGCGGTGGGCAGTCACAAACTGTTCTATCTCGCGCGTTCGGCCGCCGCAGTTAGCACTGGATAGCGGGCATAGAGCGTGTCGACGCGGTCCCGCCACATCGCGACGAACGCGCCAGAGGTGAGACTATCGACCGACTTCCATTCGCGTTTGACCGCCGGCAGCGTGTTGCCCCAGATGGCGCGCTTGCACCATCGCTCGCCCTTCGCCGAGCCCTCCTGGGTTGCGCACATCGACTTCCAGGCAATCCGCTGCGGATGACTGATGTGTTGGGCGGCTCCTTCCCAGCCCTGCTGGTGGATCAGGTAGAGATCGGAAAACGTTGGCTGCTTGTGCGTTAGTACTTCGAATAGCGCAGCCTCGGTGATGAACTTGTAGGCGGCGCCCATGGCGTTGTCGCGAGGATTGAGGATGTCGCCCGATCCGAATTTGCTGAACTCATACTTGCTCAGCTGGAACAGACCGATATAGGAGCCGGTGCGTTGCTTGGGATTGAAATCGGATTCGATCTTGGCGACCGCCTTCATGAAATTGGCATCTATACCGAACGCCTTGGCCGCGTGTTCGATCTCCTGGATGGGCGTTCCGAGCGGCACGCCGCTCAACGCCGACAAGGCGATCTTCGCGGGTTTGTCCGGCGGCGGGATTTCCGAGTAGACGTAGTATTTGAGATACGACGGTTCGCCTTCGTCCGGATTGGGCGAGGCAGCGCTCGGACGGTCCTGCTGTGGGGTTGCCGGGTTCTCGGGCGGCGCTGCCTCAAGGCTGGCGACCTGCAACATTCGCTCTTGCCGCGTCGAACTAGTTGAATCGGACGGCATCACCGCGTCCGGCGCGGCAGCGCTGAATCCCGCCGCGACGATCGCATTAGCCGATGATCCCGTATCGAACTTGGTCTCGATGACCGGAGTCGGAAACGCTGCGCCGGCATTTGTCAGGACCGTCGTCACTTTCAGCGGGATGGCGCTGAATGCATCGGCAATTCTCGCATTCGGCGTCGAGACGCTCGGGCGCGATGCCGCGATCTGATGAATCGCGGCAAGCGACGTCGCGATCAGCGCCCCGGCAATCCAGCTAACTTGCCAAACTTTCACTGTTGCAAGCCGCGCCCCCGCGCGGTTCCCCATTCGTACCCCCAGACTTGGCACGTAAATTAAGGAGGCGAAGGGAAGACAATGGGGCGCATATGTGGCGCAGGTGGGGTCAGTCTCGGCCGCATCGCCAAGATCGCCTAAATTGGAAGTTGCCGGGCGGTCCTCGCCCGGGCCTCGGCCTCAGGCAAATCGGACGCCAAATGGCCGCGCTGTCAGCTTTACATCTCTGGATCTGAAATGCGGGTCAGCATCTTCACGTGCGGTCCCGCCCGCTTGAAGATCGGCTCCCAAAAGGCATAGGCCTTCTCGGCGAAGCTCGCGCTCTCGCTGAACTTCGTGGACGCCCCCCGAATTGCGGCCTGTCGCCGGCAGCCCTGCTCCTCAAGGTGCCAGATAAATTGAGCGACCTGGCGCGCGTACGTGCTCGGACGACCTCGGTGGTTGGGTACGATCTCAAGCCGCATGGTGCCGGTGTCGCGTGTTTCCGGTTCGGTGATGCTGGCAAGCCAGATGAAGATTGATGGATCAATGCTCACGGCATAGCCGTCACGTTTGAGCTGCTGATTGATCATAGAGAACGCGCTGGCGGCTTCTCTGAAGCATTCGCTCAGGATGAAGTTCGCCTGATTCTCCAGTTTACCGCTCCGAAGATCGTCCAGCATTCTGATCGCCTCGTCAGTGAGCCGCCGCATGTATCGCGGTTGCGGCTGCCCTGCGCCGTCGATGTTTTCAAAAGCTCTGTCTTGATGGTCCTTGGCAATCTTCACCATCATCTCGATGGTAGTGTCGGACTCTAGGAGTTCGTCCTTGCGTACCGCCGCCGCATTCCGAGATTCAAGCACTGCAACGGGACTGGGAGCCGTCGCTTGCGGTGCAAGGATTGTTTGATCAGACGTCTTCTCGCCTGTGTGCTCCGATCCCGGATTGTAAGCAGCAATCCCGCTGGACAATGCAAACAGGCCATCGTCAAGGGCTCGGCTTGCCGCCGAGGTAAACTCCACGAGCGAGCGTCGCGCATAGCGCGGGTGGTTAGCACGCCGCCTGTTTTGCGTGTGGCTCATGATCTAACGCCCCCTCGACAAGCTTTTTCAGGACCCAGCGCTCCAGCTCTCGAACTTCCTCCGAGGCTCTTCCCTCTTGTGCAAACTCGGTCACGCCCAATCCTGCCCCAAGCGCGTCCTGATGGTCATTGCGCTGTCCGACATAGGGAAGCGCAAGCACCCCGAGCGAATTGAGCGACGTTGCAGCTTCACTCAAGCGGCAGCCCCGCGGTGGCGTCTGATTGAGGACGAAAGCAAATCGGCGGTTGAGCCTACGAATAGCAATCAGCGTCGGTATCGCAGCTTCGATGTCGGCCGGGCTCGGACGCACCGGGATCAGGCAAAGATCGGCCCTTGCGATCGCGCGCATGGCCAGTGCATTGTTCGTGGCGGCGGTATCGATGATCGTAAGCCAGATCCCCTCAGCTTCAAGGCTGACGAGCGCCCCTTCTATTTCGGCGGGATCGGCGACCCGAACGACCCGCGGATAGGGATGGCCGCGCCGCTCTTTCCATTTTGAAATCGTGCCTTGCGGATCCGCCTCGACAATTGCGACGCGCTCCCCGTTCCCCATCGCCGCGGTTGCAATTCCGACCGCCAGCGTGCTCTTACCGCTTCCGCCTTTTTGGGTGACCAGAGCAAGGACATACATCTCCTGCGCGTCCCGTATGACAACGACATGAAAAGCACGAGTCGTCGAAAAGAAATTGGACCTAACAATCGGTGACGTACCACTCCCCATCGTGAATCGCATCAAGCGCGAGCGTGGAACTCACAACCAAATCAAGGCCGAGCCACTAACGACATACCGCGCTATACGTCGCCCAACAGACCATTTCGGAGCCAAGTCGAGCTTTGCCACCGGACCATTACCGGAAATCGCTTGGCGCTATCGATTGCCTCGCGGAAGACAATGGGTGACCACTTATCGGCCGGCTACCCAGGGGATCAACGCTCTCTATGACGTGCTTGGTCGATGAGCGCTTCGACTTGTGGCGATATGCGCCTAACGACCGCTTCGATTCCCGCTGCCGTCGGATGAATGCCGTCCGCCCGGCATATTTTATGAGTGAACCTTTCCTTCGCCGGGCGCACTCACGTCTAGGGCGGACTCCGTTGAACGGCCTCAGAGAGCGTAGCGGCCGCCCGCGAATTCGTTCGCATGCGACGATCGTCATTGAGTGACATCGTCTGGATTTTTTGAGTGATCTTTTATCCGGGGACGTGAGCGCCGTCGCTTGCCGGCCCTCACGTCCGCACCTTTGGAGAGAATGCCATGACCGAGATCCGGCTGGCCTCGCTGCAGGGCGGGGCGATTGCGCTTGGAACTGATACTCTCGATGCTTTGCGACAGTCAGTGCGGGGCGCCGTTTGTCTCCCCGGGGAGGCGGGCTACGATGAGGCGCGCACGATCTGGAATGCGATGATTGATCGCCACCCCGGCGCAGCGATCCGCTGCAAGGGCGCTTCCGACATCATCCGTTGCGTCAACTTTGCGCGTGAGCACGGGGTCCTGCTTGCTGTGCGCGCCGGTGGCCACAACATTGCCGGCAATGCCGTCTGCGAAGGCGGTCTTTTGCTTGATCTCTCGCTGATGCGTGGCATTCGGGTCGATCCCGTTCGGCGTACCGCGCGCGTCGAACCGGGCGCGACTCTTGGCGATTTCGACAGGGAGGCGCAAGCCTTCGGGCTGGCCACCCCGCTCGGCATCAATTCGACGACGGGCGTGGCGGGGCTCACGCTTGGTGGTGGCTTCGGCTGGCTCAGCCGCAAGTTTGGACTGTCCATCGATAACCTTGTCTCGGCCGACCTGGTGACGGCCGACGGCAAGCTTGTGCAGGCGAGCACAACCGAGAACTCCGACCTGTTCTGGGCACTGCGCGGAGGCGGCGGCAATTTCGGCGTCGTGAGCTCCTTCGAGTTTCGCCTCCACCCGGTTGGGCCGATGGTCTATTCCGGCCTGATTGTCCATCCCTTTAACCGGGCACGAGAGCTCCTCGCCGGCTACCGACAGGTTGCAGCCAAGGCGCCTGATGAGCTCACGCAATGGGTGGTGCTCAGAAAGGCCCCACCCCTGCCCTTCCTGCCCGCGGACGTTCACGGCAAGGAGATCGTCGTCTTCGCGGTCTGCTATGTGGGGGACGAGCGCGAAGGCAATCGTGCATTGGAGCCGTTGCGCTCCCTCGGAGCGCCGATTGCCGACGTGGTCGGCATGCAGCCATTCGCGGCATGGCAGAGCGCGTTCGACCCGTTGCTTACTCCGGGTGCCTACAACTATTGGAAATCGCACAATTTCGTCGAACTCGGCGATGGCCTCCTGGACGTCATGGTCAACCAGGTCGCCAGACTCCCGACAGACGAATGCGAGGTCTTCCTTGGGCAACTCGGCGGTGCGGCCAGCCGTGTCGCGCCTGACGCGATGGCCTATCCGCATCGCAGTGCGAATTTTGCGATGAATGTGCACACGCGATGGCGCGAACGTGCCGACCAGCAGCGTTCCATCGATTGGGCGCGGAACCTGTTTGCTGAAACCGCCCCCCATGCGACCGGCGGCGTCTATGTGAACTTCATGCCCGAGGACGAAACCGATCGCGTGTCCAGCGCTTACGGTGCGAACTATGCAAGGCTCGCAGCGCTGAAGGCCAAGTACGATCCGCACAACCTGTTCCGGTTGAATCAGAACGTCCAGCCATCCGCGCAGCGCTCGGCAGCCTGACCGGAGAGGAGGAAGCACGAGGTATAGCGCATTGCGGAGCACAGCTTCGGATCAACGACCCGTGGTCAAACAGATTGAAAAGAGCCCCGCTTAGGCGGGGCTTTTACATTTTGCTGGATACGGAGCGCCCTCGAAAAGCGCTAAAAATCAAGCTAGAACTAACTCAGACCGATAAAACGGAGAGACAGCGAGCCGTTATCTGATGCCGTCGCGGATCATGTACCCGGCGCCGCGGATCGTGTGCAGCAGCGGTCGATCGAACCCCTTGTCGATCTTGGAGCGCAGCCGCGAGATGTGCACGTCGATCACGTTGGTTTGCGGATCGAAATGATAGTCCCAGACGTTCTCCAGCAGCATGGTGCGCGTCACCACCTGCCCTGCATGCTTCATGAGATATTCGAGCAGCCGGAATTCGCGCGGCTGAAGTGTCAGCTCGTCCTTGCCGCGGGCGACGCGATGCGAGAGCCGGTCGAGCTCGAGATCGCCGACGCGATAGACCGTGTCCTCGGCGGGACCGCCCCGGCGGCGCGACAGCACCTCGACGCGGGCGAGCAGCTCGGCGAATGAGTACGGTTTCGGCAGGTAGTCATCGCCGCCGGCACGCAGGCCCTTGATGCGGTCATCGACCTGGCCGAGCGCGGAGAGAATCAGCACGGGCGACGAATCGCCCTTTTCGCGCAGGGCGCCGATCAGCGACAGGCCATCGCGCTTGGGCAGCATGCGGTCGACCACCAGCACGTCGTAGTCGCCGCTCTCGGCCATGGCGAGGCCTTCCTCGCCGTCAGAGGCGTGGTCGGCGATGTGACCGACTTCGCGAAACGCCTTGACGAGATAATCGGCGGATTCGCGGTCGTCTTCGATGATGAGGAGGCGCATCGTGCGGTCGGCGGCGGTCAAGGAGGTCAGCCCTTCTGTCAACATGGCGCGGTCGGCAATCGCATGCAAGCGGAGCGGAAGATTCTCGAACCGGGAAAAGAGCGGGCGGTGAAGCTGGGGGACCTCACCGCCCTTAGGCCCTTCCGACGGAGGGGGGCGTATTCCACCGGAAGGTAGGTTGGGGAAGCGGAGTTGCTCCGCTCCCCGGAAGGGAGCCCGCGGCGGGGGCGACTAATGCCGGCGGCTCCCTTCATCTCGTAAGGCCTCCTGATCCTCAGCCCTTGGCGAGGGGCACTGCGACGAAGCGCGACTGGCCGCCGCTCTTCACGCGCATCAGGACGCTGTTCTTGTTGTCGGTACGCGCCGCATTGATCGCTTCGCGCACGTCGCCGGCGGTGCTCACGCTCTTGCCGGCGACCTCGAGAATCACGTCGCCCTCCTTGAAGCCGCGCTCGGCTGCCGCGCTCTTCGGATCGACCTCGGTGACCACGACGCCATCCTTGCCGGCGCCAGCCACGCTGTTGGCCGGGGCAACCGTCATGCCGAGCTTCGGCACGTCGGTGCCACGGGTCGGCGCTTTGCTGTTGTCGTTGTCAGTGTCGGCCTTGGCCTCGACCGTGTTCGGCAGCTGACCGAGGGTGAGGTTCACGACCTTGTCCTGGCCCTTATGCAACACGTTCAGCTTTACGGTCGCACCGGGCGCCATGCCGCCGATGGTGCGGGCGAGCTCGCGGGCGTCCTTGACGGTCTCGCCGTTGACCGAGGTGATGACGTCGCCGGACTCGATGCCGGCCTTCGCCGCCGGACCGTTGGCTTGCGGCTCCGCCACCAGTGCGCCTTCGGCCTTCTTCATGCCGAGGCTGTCGGCGATGTCGGACGTGACGGGCTGGATCTGCACGCCGATCCAGCCGCGGCTGACCGAGCCCTTGTCCTTGAGCTGGGCGACTACGCTCTTCACGGTCGCGGCGGGAATCGAGAACGCAATGCCGACGCTGCCGCCGGAGGGCGAATAGATCGCCGTGTTGACGCCCATCACCTCGCCGTCGGTGTTGAAGGCCGGACCGCCGGAGTTGCCCTTGTTCACGGGAGCGTCGATCTGGATGAAATCGTCATACGGACCGTTGCCGATGTCGCGGCCGCTGGCCGAGACGATGCCGGCAGTCACGGTGCCGCCGAGGCCGAAGGGATTGCCGACCGCGAGCACCCAGTCGCCGATCCGCGGCTTGCCGTCGGACAGCTTTGCGAAGGAGAAGTTCGAACCACCCTCGACCTTGATCAAGGCGAGGTCGGTGCGCTGGTCGGTGCCGATCACTTTGGCAGTGTAGGTCTTGCCGTCGTCGGTCGTGACCTCGACCTTGTCGGCGCCGTCGACCACGTGATTGTTGGTCACGGCAAAGCCGTCAGCCGAGATGAAGAAGCCCGAGCCCTGGCCGGTGATGGCACGCCCGCCGCCGCGCGGTCCGCGCAGCCCCGGAATCCCATCTTGCCCGCCGAAGCGGCGGAAGAAACGCTCCATCGGCGAGCCCGGCTGGAACGGCGAATCATCACCGTCATCGTTGCTCGCGGTCTTCTCCTTGATGTTGACTTTCACCGAGATCACCGAGGGTTTGACGCGCTCGACGATGTCGGCAAATCCGATCGGACGTTCGACCTTCTTGACCTCGTTGTTCACCTGCGCATGCGCCGGGCTCGAGAACAGGTCGGCCGGCGACGTCGACGGGCTGAAGCCATAGACGGCGACGCCCAGGCCGGCGACCACCGAGGCCATCAGCGCGAGCTTGCGGGCAGCAAGCAGCGAACGTCGCGGCTGGCGGTACGACGGGAGGGACGAGAGGTCGGGACGTTCGGTCATGCAGGAATCTCCAGGGCCTTGAATTCGTTTTGGCGCTGCTTGGACAACGCCTTACGATACGGAAGATGGGGATTGGCGCCTTACAGCGCGCTGGCGGCGGGGTTAAACTTTTGTAATGATGGGCAAATACCGCTGCGGCAGAATAGCGCAGGCCAAAAATGATGATTTCGCAGGAACTTAGCAGAGGTTCCGCGAACGGCTCAGATGCCTGTTTTTGGGTCCCTTGCAGGGCGCAAAACGGTTAGCTCGATTTCGCCTCGTCGGACATCAGTGCCGCGAGCTTCGCTTCCTCGTCGGGCGTGAGTGGCGGCGTCACATTTGCGGCGCCTTGCGCCCGACGCCAGATCTGAAGCCAGATCGCGATACCGCCCGCTCCCAGCGCGAGCGGCGCGAGCAGCCATAGCAGCAAGGTCTGTCGCTCGAAGCGCGGCTTCAGCAGGACGAACTCGCCATAGCGTGCCACCAGGAAATCGATCACCTGGGAATTGCTGTCGCCGGCCGCGATCCGTTCGCGCACCAACAGGCGCAGGTCGCGCGCGAGCGGCGCCTCGGAGTCGTCAATCGACTGATTCTGGCAGACCATGCAGCGCAACTCGCGCGACAACTCGCGCGCACGCGCCTCCTTCGCGGGGTCGGCCATGATCTCGTCGGGCTGCACGGCATGGGCTGCGGGCAGCCCCAAAAATGCAAGCGCAAGGAAAGCTGCGATCATCCGGCGCATCGGATCACTCCGCCGGCTGCAAGCGCTGCTGCGCGCGCGCCGGTTTTGGCGCGCCAACACGCAAGCGGCGGTCAGACAGCGACAGCACGCCGCCGAACGCCATCAGGACCGGTCCCCACCAGATCAACAGCACCAGCGGCTTGTGATAGATGCGCACGGCGATCGCGCCTTCCGCTGTCACGTCGCCGAGCGAGATGTAGAGCTGGCTCGCGCCGCGGGTCAGGAGCGCAGCTTCAGTAGTCGAGGAGCCGCGCGTGGTGAAGTTGCGCTTCGACGGCGTCATCACGCTGAGCGCCTCGCCGTCGCGGGTGACCTCGAACCGCGCGATCATTTCACTGAAGTTCGGGCCCTGCCGCTGAAACAGCCCATCGAGCTTCAGTTCGTAACCGGCGACCTTGGCAACATCGTCCGGCTTCATGGTGCCGATATATTCGCTGTTCCAGGTGGTCTCGCAGACGATGCCGATCAGCGCAATGCCAAGGCCGGCATGCGCGAAGGCCGTGCCCCAGACCGAGCGCGGCAATCCGCGCGCACGCCGCATCGCCGTTCCGAACGGCACGCGGAACAGACCGACACGTTCGACGAGATCGGTCACCGCGCCGAGGATGACAAACACCGCGAGCGCGATGGCCGGAGGCGCAAGCGCGCTGCCGCCATGCGTCCAGGCCCATACCAGCCCCAGCGCCAGCAGCGCGAGGATGCCTGCGGCCAGCAGACGCTGCGCGGCACCAAGCAGATCACCGCGCTTCCACGCCAGCATCGGGCCAAAGGGAACGGCGATCAGCAGCGGCACGAACAGCGGCCCGAAGGTGAGATTGAAGAACGGCGCGCCGACCGAGATCTTTTCGCCGGTCAAGACTTCCAGCCCGAGCGGATATAGCGTTCCGACCAGCACCGTCGCACAAGCAGTGGTGAGGAAGAGATTGTTCAGCACCAGCGCGCCCTCGCGCGAGATCGGCGCGAACAGCCCGCCCTGCTTCAGTGAGGACACGCGCGCAGCATACAGGCTCAGACTGCCGCCGATGAATACGCACAGGATCAGCAGGATGAAGACGCCGCGCGTCGGATCACTGGCAAAGGCATGTACGGAGGTGAGCACGCCCGAGCGCACCAGGAAGGTGCCGAGCAGCGACAGCGAGAAGGTCAGGATCGAGAGGAGAATGGTCCAGACCTTCAGCGCGTTGCGCTTTTCCATCACCAGCGCCGAATGCAATAGCGCAGTGCCGGCGAGCCACGGCATCAGCGAGGCGTTTTCGACCGGATCCCAGAACCACCAGCCGCCCCAGCCGAGCTCGTAATAGGCCCAGTAGGAGCCCATGGCGATGCCGAGCGTCAGGAAGATCCAGGCCATGAGCGTCCACGGCCGCACCCAGCGCGCCCAGGCTGCGTCGATGCGACCTTCGAGCAGCGCCGCGATCGCAAACGAGAACGAGATCGAGAAGCCGACATAGCCGAGATAGAGCATCGGCGGATGCACCGCGAGGCCGACGTCCTGGAGCACCGGATTGAGGTCGCGTCCCTCGATCGGCGGGTTGGCGATACGCAGGAACGGGTTCGAGGTGATCAGGATGAAGAGGTAGAAGGCGCTCGCGACCCATGCCTGCACGGCGAGCACATGAGCGCGCAGCGACAGCGGCAAGTTGTTGCCGAAGGCAGCGACGAGGCCGCCGAACAGCGCCAGGATCGACACCCACAGCAGCATCGAGCCTTCATGGTTTCCCCATACGCCGGTGATCTTGTAGATCAGCGGCTTCATCGAGTGGGAATTCTCGTAGACGTTGGCGACGGAGAAGTCCGAGGTGACGTGAAGGGTGACGAGCGCGACGAAAGACGCGCCGACGAACAGCAATTGCGCCAGCGCCGTCGAGCGGGCGACGCTCATCAGTGCGGGATCACGCAAGCGCGCGCCGATCAGCGGCACGAAGGACTGGATCAGTGCAAGACCCAGCGCCAGCACCAGGGCGTAGTGTCCGGATTCCGCGATCACCGCACGGCTCCCTGCGGATTGCCTTGCGCGGTCGTGGCCGCGGGCTTTGTGCTGTTCTTGGCGCCGTAATCATCCTTCCAGTGCCCCTGCTTCTTCAGGGCGTCGGCAACGTCCTTGGGCATGTAGGTCTCGTCATGCTTGGCCAGAACCGTGTCGGCCTTGAACACGCCGCTGGCGTCGAGCGCGCCTTCGGCGACGACGCCCTGCCCTTCGCGGAATAGATCGGGCAGGATGCCCTTGTAGGCGACCGGCAGCTTGGCGCTGCCATCGGCGACTTCGAAGGTCACCGCGAGATTGTCACCACGTTGCAGCGAGCCCGGCTGCACCAGGCCGCCGAGGCGAAACCGCTTGCCCGGTGCGATGTGCTTCTCCGCGACCATGGTCGGGGTCGAGAAGAACACGATGGAATCGCGCAGCGCGTTCAGCACCAGTGCTGCGGCGAGCGCGAGCACGGCGAGCGATCCGCCGATGATGGTCATACGTCGCTGCTTGCGCGTCATGGCTGGTCTCTTTCCGCCCTTCCTGCGATCGTCATCCGTCAAGCCCGAGATTCTTCAGGCCTTCATTGAGCTGGCGCAGCCGTTCCGCGTCGTTGGCCACCGCCTCGCGGGCATCGCTGAGCGCGCCCCTCGCCTTGTCGCGATCGCCCATCACGACGTAGGCGCGCACGAGGCGGAGCCAGCCGTCGACGTCATCGCCGTTCTGCTTGAGCCGGTTGGCAAGCCGCTCGACCATGCCGCGGATCATCGCGCCCCGATCGCCTTCGCTCATGTCCTTGGCCGCTGCGATCGTATCGTCCGAGAGCGCCGGCGCGGCGCTGCCGCCGCCGACCCGCGCCAGCGAGGATTGCACGAGCGCGCGCCACGGCGCATCCGGCGGAGCTTTTGCAAGCACCCCGCGCCAGATAGCGGCCGCATCATCCCTGCGACCATCCTGCTCGGCGGCGAGACCGAGAAAGTAGTTCGCCTTCGGTTCCTCTGCATTGAGCGCATGCGCGCGCTCGAACTCTGCCTTGGCTTCGGCTGTCACGACGCCGCCGGCCGCGGCCAAAAGCGCCTCGCCGAGATCGGACCTTCGCTCCGCGCTTTCGCCGTTATAGGTGAGCGAATTGCGATAGGCGCGCACCGCTTCATCATAGCGGCCCAGCCGCTCCAAAACCGGTGCAAGCACGCTCCAGCCGCGACCATCGGTCGGATTCTTCTCGAGGTGCTGCTCGACCTGCGTCACCATGTTCTCGAGCGGCTGCTGCATGCCGGGCGCGCGATCGCGCTGCGCCAGCGGAAAGTCGTGCAGCCTCGGCGAGCCCAGCGGAATGTAGACGAGGATCGCGACCAGCGGCAGGCCGAGCAGCGCCAGCACGGCCGCCGCGCGGCGCCATTTCAGGCTCGACCGGCCGTCCGGCGCAGGCTCGCTGCCGTCCGGCGCGGACTCGCTGCCGCCCGGCGCGGACTCGCTGCCCGCCGCGGCCAGCAACCGGCGGCCGATCTCGATCCGCGCAGCCTCCGCCTCCGGCGCCGCAATGAGGCCCGCGGCAAGATCGCGTTCGACCTCGGCAAGCTGGTCCTTGTAGACGGCGACCTCGCTGCCTCCGCCCTGCGCGCCGCCGGCACGGCCGAGCGGCCAGAGCACAGCGAAAATCGCCGCGACCGTCATCAGCGCGAACACGAACCATAGCGTCATCGGGCAAGCTTCCGGCAGCGCGACATCCCGCGCCTCTCACGTGGCTTTACACCACGCTCAAGCGCGGCGGCAATTGACAATTGTCAATTTGGCGCGACCGAAGTGAGGCCGAAACCGAGACAATCCAACGGCTTAGGCGATCTCGAAATCCGCGCTCTGAGCCGCGTCCTCGCCGTGCCCGTTCAGCGCCTTCAGAAAGTAGGTTCCCGGGCCAACCGTTTCCGGCAGCCTGATCCGCAATGCGCCGACCGGAACGGGAGAAGCGATCGTCGTGACCGGATCCGGCAATTGCCGGCCACTCGCCTTCTCGACCAACACCACCTTCGCCCTGACCATCATTCTGCGATAGGTCGCCGAAATCACTCGGTTCTCGATTTCCACGAAGCTGATGACGGGTTTCATGCGCCTACAAACAGAATTCGGACGAATTGCGCGCGGACCGTACGTTTCGTCACCGGCTTCGTCAACCGTAAATTGCAGGCAGGCTGTGATGCGCCCAAATCTACCCGGCGCGGGAGGATTTGCGCTCGCCGGTCAGTGCGCTTTCGGCCGCCCGGCTCATCAACGAGGCGTAGTCGTCACCGAACAGCACTTCGCAGAAACGGATGGCGGCGGCCATCTGCTGCTGACGATAGGCCCGGACCTTGTGGTCGGCGGCGCGCAGCGACTGCACCAGGGACTCCGTCGACCGCTCTACATATTGCTGGAGGTCCGAATAGGTGCGCAGCGTCACCTCGTTGATCGCAAGCTCGCTGGCATAGTTGCGGCAGGTCGCGACGAAGTCGATCAACGCGACGGTTTCCTCGACCTCGGTGCTGTCGACGCGGGCGCCCGGCGGAATGTCCTTCTCCGCGCGCTGGCGCAGGATGCGGCGAACGCGGCCCGGCACGCTATCGATCTCCGATTGCAGGGCGTTGGAGATATCGGCACGGATCGAGGTAAGCTGCTTGCCCCAGGCGGAATCGTTGCGCAGATCGAGTTCGGTGCGCAATCCGCGGACGCCGTCATGCAGCGCCTTGAGGTTCTCGGCGATGTTGTCGAAGCGGCCGCGCTTGATGTCCAGCCGCAGCATAGCGGCGAGACAGGACAGGTCATGCAGGGCCATCGTGACCGCCACGCCGAACGGCGTCGCGGCGACGCGGATCTCGTCGTCTGAGGCTGCCATCTTGATGGCGAGGCGGATGATCTGCCAGGGCGCCGTCAGCCGCTGGATCACCATCGACAGCGCAAATGGCAGCATCTGCGGCGTCTGCAGGACGGGAACGTTGAGCGCGGCGGTCACCGCGGCGATGTGGGAATCGCCGAAGGCACGCAGGAACCGCGGCAGCTTCTCATTGAGGCTCGCGATGGCCTCGCGAACCCCGAGCACGGCACCGATCGAGTAGAGGTCCTCGATGACATTGGGCGGGCCAACGCGGGCAAGCGCGCGCGACTTGTCGCCGCCGCCAGGCCCCGTCAGCTCGAAGATTGCGTCGGCCGCGACCGCCTGGATCTTCAGTGCCAGAGCCTCTCCGCCGTCGCCGGCAGGCAGCCGGGAAAGCGCGGCGTCGATCTCACCCACCTTGGCAGGGGCACCATCGCGGCCAAGCCACTGCCAGATGGGGAGCAGCGAGGAACGGCGGATTTGTCCGAGGCGGATCGGAATGCCGGCCTCGACGAGGAACGGTTCCAGCGGCTGGTAGAGCAGCCGCGACAAATCCTCCGTGCGCGGCGCAGCGTCTTCATCGGCCTCGGTCTTGCGTACGATCTTGCGCAACTGCTCGAGCACGAGGGTGGCCACCGCCGTGTCCTGGCCGCGCTCCAGCGCGCGCTCGAACTCCCGCATCAGCAGCGCCTGCGACTGCGGCGGGAGCTGCGCGAGATAATCTCTCAGCCGCTCGATCGATGTCTGGCTCATGCGCCCGGTAATGCACGGTCATTTGGCGGACGAGGGATGCGTCCGGGCGCGATCATACGAGTTGGCGCGTTAAGAAGGCGTTTAGGAAGTTGCCCGGCGGTGTTGCGTTTTGTGTCGAACCCGCTTTCCCGGATCGGAGAAAGGCGCGGCCGATCAAGGGCTAAATACCTGGGAGCACCAGTTCTGCCCGCAAGCCCCCGATCGGCGCGCTGCCGAGAATCAGGCTACCGCCATAGAGCCCAGCCAGGTCGACGACGATCGACAGGCCGAGACCCGATCCCGGCTTGGACTCGTCGAGCCGCTGCCCCCTGCGCGAGACCTGCGCCCGCTCGGCCTCGGACAGGCCACGGCCGTCGTCATCGACGATGATCCGCAGGCGCGGCCCAGTATCGGGCTTGCCGGATGCCTCCGCCCGCACCTCGATAAAGACGCGCGAGGCCGCCCATTTGCAGGCATTGTCGACGAGGTTGCCGACCATCTCCTCCAGATCCTGCCGCTCGCCGCGAAATCTCGCGGCGGAATCTGCCTTGGTTTCAACGACGATGCCGCGATCGCGATGGATCTTCTCCATGGTCCGACGCAGCGCCTCGATGGCCGGTGCAACCTCCGTCACGGTGCCAACGATCGAGACCCTGGCCGCGATACGGGCGCGCTCCAGGTGATGGGCAAGCTGGTCGCGCATGACGTCGGCCTGCTCCATGACCTTCTCTGCGAACGGATCGGCAGCATGGGCGGTGGCCTCGTTGACGATCACCGAGAGCGGCGTCTTGATCGCGTGCGCGAGATTGCCGACATGGGTGCGTGCGCGCTCGACGATCTCGCGATTGGCCTCAATCAGCGCATTGGTCTCGCGCGCGAGCGGCGCGATCTCGACGGGGAATTCGCCTTCCAGCCGCTCGGCACGTCCGGAGCGGATGTCGGCGATTGCCTCAGAGATGCGCTTGAGGGGCGCAAGGCCGAAGCGGACCTGGAAGACCGTGGTAAGAAGGAGCACGATGCCGAGCGCCGTGAACGTGCCGCCGAGATAATAGTCGAAGCTACGCGTCTCGTCGAAAATCTCGGTGGCATCGCCCGCAACGCTGACCAGGAACTTGCCGTCGGCGCCGAGATCGACGGGCCGCTCAACCATCCGCAAGGTCTGACCTTCCGGCCCATCGACATAGCCGAGCCGGATGCCGGCCGCGGTCAGCTCGACGCCCTGCTCCTCCAGCTTCGGCAGCTTCTTGTCCCATAGCGAGCGCGACGAGCGTACCTCCGGCTTTTCGGTGTCGGTGCGCGTGATCTGCCAGTACCAGCCCGACAGCGGCAGCTCGAACAACGGCTCGCCGAGCGACTGGAATTGACGGTCCGGCGGCTCGTCGGGCGTCGCCACCTCGGCGATCAGCGTACGCAGATAGAGATTGAGCCGGCGGTCGAAGGCGCGCTCGGTGGCGTTCTTGTACACCGATGACAGGACGACGCCGGTGATGGCCAGGATCACCACCAGCCACGCCGTCGCCGACAGGAACAGGCGGTTGGCAAGCGAGCTAGCGCGCATTGGCTCGATCCCGGCAGGCGCAGGACGGGAGATGGTCGGAGACGGTCATAGACGACCAAGACCCCGGTCGCGCCGCCCGGTCAAGTGCCAGGCGCAGCCGGCGGGGTCAGGAGATAGCCGAGGCCACGGACGGTCTGAATGATATCGACGTCCAGCTTCTTGCGGATGCGGCCAACAAAGACCTCGATGGTGTTGGAGTCGCGGTCGAAATCCTGGTCGTAGAGATGCTCCACGAGCTCGGTGCGGGAGACCACGCGCCCGGCATGATGCATCAGATATTGCAGCAGCCGATATTCGTGCGAGGTCATCTTCACGGGGTTGCCGGAGACGGTCACCTTGTTGGTTCGCGTGTCCAGCGTCACCGGCCCGCAGGTCAATTCGCTCTGGGCGTGACCGGCCGATCGCCGCAGCAATGCGCGGATGCGCGCAAGCACCTCCTCGAGATGGAAGGGCTTTGCGACGTAGTCGTCGGCGCCGGCATCGAAACCCTGGACCTTGTCGCTCCAGCGGTCGCGCGCGGTGAGGATCAGGACCGGCATGGCGCGTCCGTTGCGACGCCAAGCCTCCAGCACCGAGATGCCGTCCTTCTTGGGCAGGCCGATATCGAGCACGACGGCGTCATAGGGCTCGTTGTCGCCGAGATAGTGCCCCTCCTCCCCGTCAAAGGCGCGGTCGACGACGTAGCCGGCGTCGGTCAGCGCCTTGGTGAGCTGGCGATTGAGATCGGGGTCGTCCTCAACAACAAGCAGGCGCACGCTTCTCTCCAAGGATGGTCCGAAAGGGATGGACTGCGGAATCTACTGCCAAGATGACCAATCTCGGCGTGAACTGAATATGAACGCCGGGAACCGGCAAATGTTACTTTTTCGTCATGAAGCCGACACGACGGCGCCCGCCATGCGGGCCGGGCAAGCCGGCCGCATGGCGGGCGCAATTTGCCGCGTTCCGCGGCGAGTCGGAAGTGCTGATCGCGTGTCCCGCGCGGCGGCGCTCAGGTCCGAAAGAACACGAACCAGATGACGCCGAGAATCAGGATCGCAAGTCCAGTCGAGACGGTGAGCAACGCTGCGACCGACGGACCGGGCTCGCCCTGGCGCGCTTCGGTCGATGTCTCGATGATCTGATCGTCGCGTCTCGTAGCCATGGTAACCCTCAACTGTCGGGGTGTCGCGTCCAAATGCCGCGACCTCCGCGCGGCTTCTCGCGACGTTCGGGGCAACGTCCGATCGCGAACGATGTTCCGGGCCGGACCTGCAGAGGATCAGCGATTAACGCCGTTGCAAGATTCCATCCCGCGCCTTGCTATGATTCGCAGTTCCCGGGTGTTATCCTTGCCAGTTGTCCCTGTTGCGTTTGGAGTAGCCTATGGCCCCCCGTGCCAACTGGAAGGGTTTTTTGCGCCTCTCGCTCGTGACCTGTCCGGTCGCGCTCTATCCGGCCACTTCGGATACCGAGAAGGTCTCCTTCAACCAGATCAACAAGAAGACCGGCCACCGGATCAAGTACCTCAAGGTCGACGCGGAGACCGGCGACGAGGTCACCTCCGACGACATCGTCAAGGGCTACAAGGTCGACACCGACACCTATATCGAGGTCACCAAGGACGAACTCGACGACATCGCACTGGAATCGACTCACACGATCGAGATCGATGAATTCGTGCCCAAGACCGACATCGACAATCGCTATTTGATCCGCCCCTATTATCTCGTGCCGGACGGCAAGGTCGGCCATGATGCCTATGCGGTGATCCGCGAGACCATCCGCAGCATGGACAAGGTCGCGATCGGCCGCGTGGTGCTGACCAACCGCGAGCACATCATCGCGCTCGAGCCGCTCGAGGCCGGCCTGATGGGCACGCTGCTGCGCTACCCCTACGAGGTGCGCAGCGAGAAGGAGTATTTCGACGACATCCAGGACGTGAAGCTCACCAAGGACATGCTCGACCTCGCCAAGCACATCGTCGAGAAGAAGTCCGGCGCATTCGAGCCCGAGCTGTTCGAGGACCACTACGAGACCGCGCTGATCGACCTGATCAACAAGAAGCGCAGCGGTGTGCCGCTCGCCGCCAAGGCCGCGCCGAAGACCGGCGGCAACGTCATCAATCTGATGGATGCGCTCAAGAAGAGCCTCGCGACCGAGAAGGAAGCCGCGCCCGCTGCCAGGCCCAACGGCAAGACCAAGAAGCCGAAGAAGCGGGTCGAAGGTCAGCGCGAAATGCTGCTGCCGATCGCCGGCAAAGGCGGCAAGCCCGCTGCCGCCAAGGAAGCGCCCAAGAGGGCCGAGAAGCAGGCAGACAAGCCGGTGCGTGCGCCGGCGCGCGGCAGGAAGGCCGGATAGCGGCCCCACCTCCGGGCGACGCTGCCGCGATGTCCCTTCCCGCCTATCGCCCGGCCTGATATGCCCTGGTCGACGTCGTTCGACGAACCAATCCCCCTGCCCAACCGGCGCAAACTGCTCACGCTGCAAGAGGCGGCCGACTACATCATGCAGCTGCCAGAAGACGCGCAGCACGAAGCCCACTGGCAGACCGCCATCGAGACCCTCATCAACGCGGCCGAGACCGGTGGCGGCTGGATGATGTTCGCCCGTATCGCCATGTTGCGGGCGCTGAACGCGGACGGCCGTCACGGATGAGCCCTGCCGGCCCGGTGCCCTTTTGCCGACCCGTTGGCGAACAGGCTCAATAGTCGGTTAAGCGGCGCCGTCGTTTTTCGCTACGGCCGCCTGACCTCACCGTCGCACCGGGTATTCCTACGGAAGAGAAAATTAACCGTCTATTGCCGCTCTGCGCTGCATGGTCGCGCTCTTGATTGAGCCAAGGTCGTACGCCCGTGCAGCAGCAGGACGGCAGGAAAAACTACATCGGGCTCGTGAATGACGCGAGCGACGAAGAGCGCGTCGCCGCCAGTGCCGCGCGATCGCAGCCGCGCATGGTGAACTATCTGGTCGGGCGCCTCGCAGCCGTGCTGAAACGTGGTCGCAAGGGCACGTAGAGACGCGCGATCACGCCTTGCGCCTTCTCGATTCCTTTACCATGCCCAGCCCCTGCAATGCCGCATCCACCCGCAGGGCACCGATTCAAATCCACCTGAATTGAGTGAGGAAACCTTAATTTAATGGGTGCCATCATACAGGCAGCACGCGAGGTCGACCGAACCTGTTATTTTGACGCGCACGAAAAAACTTAATCGACCGATTTACCACTTCGAAAACGACGTCCGCATAGATTAGACGGATCAATAGGAGTCGATGATGGCTTTGCTTAGGTCTTTCCTTGCCGATGAAAGTGGTGCCACCGCCATTGAGTACGGTCTGATCGCCGCCGGCATTGCGCTCGCAATCGTTACGGTTGTGAACAACACGGGCTCGGCACTACTCAATAACAAGTTCAACTCCATCAGCTCAGCGATGAAGTAACCTCAATAGCTGACTGACGCGAACGCCGACTTCCGTTGATCGCACCACGAGATCCGGCCTTGGCACCATGCCGAGCGGCCGAACGACAGTACTGAAGCGCCCTCGCAAGGGCGTCTTGAGGCGACCAGCCACGCCTCGGGCCGCTCATCAATTCCGATCGCCTCCGTCCGCAACCGAAAATGCCGGCCGCGAAAACGTTCCCGCGGCGACGGTCTGGATCGCTTCGCTGCGCTCGCAATGACGGAATGTGGGCACTGTCATCGTTCCTTCAATTCGCATTTCGCCGGATTCTTCATCGAACAAACTCAGGTGCACTCAGTTCTTTGGGATGAAGACTACTGCGATGCGCTGGCACAGGTCTCGTTCCTGCTGGATGCGAATGCGGTCGCACCTCGAGAGATGATTGAGGATGCCCCTCTTCCTTCCCATCGCCGACGATATTTGGATGGTTGATGGCGATATCGTCAAATTTCACGGTTTTGCTTATCCAACCCGCAGCGTAATCGTCCGATTGCGAGATGAGAGCCTCTGGGTCTGGTCGCCGACTGAGCTCACCGAGCGCCTCCGACGCGAAATCGAAACCATCGGTCGGCCCGCGCACTTGGTCAGTCCCAACAAGTTGCATCACCTTTATCTCAGGGACTGGCATGCAGCGTTTCCGGACGCTGAACTGTGGGGACCTGCGTCCACGATAAGGAAGCGTCGCGACCTCTTGTTTCAATCGCCGCTTGTCGATCGACCGCCCGTCGCTTGGGCAGAGCAAATTGACCAATGCTGGGTCCGAGGATCCTTTGCGATGGACGAGATCGTGTTCTTCCACATCCCCTCGCGCACGGCGATCCTGGCGGATCTTTCTGAAAACTTCTCCTCGAAGTGGCTTTCTGAGCACTGGAGACCATGGCAACGACCGCTCGCCCGTCTTTCGAAGATTGTCGAAGGCAAAGGCTACGCTCCGCTCGATTGGCGCCTTACCTTCATTCGCGGGAAGACACTCCGCCAGGCGAAAGCGAAGATCTTGAGCTGGGAGCCATTGAAAGTCATCATGGCCCACGGAGAGTGGCAAAGCGAAGGAGGTCGAGAATTTCTCAACCGCGCTTTCGGGTGGATCGGGTGAATATCCGTGCAGTTCGCTCGCGACAATGCACTCGAACGCCGGACGTCAAACGCGAACCAGGGAAGCTGACGGAAACTCGCAGCACGCTCTGCTTGAGGGGGTTCGAGGCTGCCAATCACCGTGCCTTGGCTGATATGGTTTCCTTGTCCGGGTCTGGTCCGGACTGGATCATGCCATCCTTTCGAATGAGCAGTTCCGCGTCGGGCTCCTTTGCCAGCCGCTCGTAAAACGACCTCAGCTCAGGCCGCAGCCCCTCTCCGCGTTTGGCGATGTCATCAAGCTTGCGCATGGATCAACCATGCCGCGCAACATGCGGTGCATCCACCCGCTTTCCGACAAGGAGATCTTCCGCCTGCCCATCGGTTCTGCTTCCTGCCCTCATGCTTTCATAGATGGCATGACCATAGATGGCATGACGCGGCCATGACAACTCCGAGCGAGTGTGTCACGCCATATCAGGAACGGCGCAGAAACAGGCCACTTGCGGAATCTTGATCAACTCCCGGGCGCGAACGACCCGACCGCACTCCCTCGGACGGTCGCAAAACTGTCCAGCCCCTCACCGCATCGTCGCAAGCTGGACCGCGAGCGCGCAGGCGCGGTCGTATTCGTCGAGGTTGATCCACTCGTCGATGGTGTGCGCCTCGTTCTGCCCTGCACCGAAGGTTACGGTCGGGATGCCGTGGCGGACCATCCAGTTCGCGTCCAGGCCGCCATTGGCGGCGCGGACGGCCGGCGTCCCTCCAACCGCGGACACGGCTTCGATCGCGCGTTTGACGACGGACAGGCTCTCCTTCATGCGGAACGGATAATAGTCGGTCTCGGCCTTGAATTTGATGCGGCCGGATTTGCCTTGCGCGTTGGTGACGCGCTTGGCAGCCTTCTCGAACGCAGCCTTGTAGGCTTTGGTGATCTCCTTGAAAAACTTTCCATCGTGGCTGCGGCTTTCGCCGCGCACGTGCACATAGTCGGTAACGACATTTGTTGCATCGCCTGCGGGGCGGCCCTCACCGCCGGTGACGAGACCGACGTTGCTGGTGCCCTGCCGCTTTCCCTTCACCACCTTGCCGAACCAGCCACCGGCTTTCACCTCGGCGAGCGCAAGCGCGAGGATCATGGTCGAGCTGATCCCGCGCTCCGGCGCGACGCCGGCATGCGAGGCGCGGCCGAAAATCTCGACCTGCCAGCGATCCGCGCCGACGGCGCCGATGGTGACGTTGGAGGCAGAGCCGCCGTCGTAGTTGAAGGCCATGACCGGCGAGCCGAGCTCTTCCGTCTTGACATGACGCGCGCCATAGAGCCCGCTCTCCTCCCGCACGCAGAACAAGAGCGTGATCGGCGGATGATCGAGCTGCTGTTTCGCGAGCTCAGCCGCCAACGTGACGAGAACGCCGCAGCCGCAGCGGTTGTCGCCGCCGAGCGCGGTCTTCGCCGCATTGACGATCTTGCGCCCCGATCGTTTCGGCTTCGCGCCGGCGCACAGCGGCACGGTGTCCATGTGGGTCATGAACATGATCCGCGGCTGGTTGTGCATCGCGCCGCGGCCGGGCAGGTCGACGATGAGGTTGCCGGTCTCGGTCGGCACGGGAATGCGCGTGTTGGCATCGTCGAGGCGGATCGCCCCCGCCGGCACGCCACTGTCTCGCAGCGCCGCCGTAAGCTCGCGCCCGATTGCCGCCTCCTTCCCAGTCACGCCCTCGACGGCGAGGAAGCGCATGAGGCGATCGGTGGCGGCCTGGGTGTCGACGGACATAATGATTCCCTTGATGGACAGTGCCTGCAAGCATCCTTTGCAGCAGCCCGTTCCGCAAGGCTCCTCGCCGCAGTTAGCCCGGCGAATCCGACATCGCCCTCCGCCTCAAATGCAGAGGCTGAGCAGCTTGACGTGGCAATCCTTGGGCTTGGATCCCCCTGAGGGAGCGGTGTCGCGTCTTACGGCGACAACGGGCTCCCTGTCCTTCTTGCCCTTGCCCGGCTTCGGCTCGTAATCGCCGGCGATCACCATGGCCCAATAGGTGCGCTTGCCGCTGGCATTCCTCGCGCTCGCGATCCCGACGCGAGAGGCGTTGTGCAGCAAGAGGTTCTTGCGATGCCCGGAGGAATCGATCCACTGTCCCAGCGTCTTCTCGAAGCTATCGTAACCATAGGCGATGTTTTCCGCAGCGCGCCCCGCATGCGCCGGCGCAACCCGCCTAGTGAACGGGCCAAGGACCTCATGACTGAGATCATCCTTCGCCGCCATCGCACGCGCCTGCTCCAGCGCGATGCGATCCAGCGTTGCATCGCGCACGACGCGAACCTCGCCGTGCTTGAGACGGAATCCGGAGATCAGCTCGGCCGGAGACTCGGCGGCCATGACAGGCGCAGCCAGCAGCACAGAGCCAGCCATCATTCCGCTGACCATACGACGTGTCATAGTCCCCCAGGTGCCCATCGGTCTCCAAGCCCGCGCGATATCCTGCCGCTTCTCCACCTGCAATGTGGACGCTTCAAGGCGCGCGTCAAGCATCGCCTCCATGTGGGCATCGGCTCATCGCGGCAGCATCTGCTCGCTGCGATCGAGGGGTCGCTCAGCCGGCTTGGTACCGACCATATCGACCTGTTCCAGCTCCATGGCTTCGACGCATTTACGCCGCCCGAAGAGGTGCTTGCGACGCTCGATGTGCTCGTGCGCGCCGGCAAGATCCGCTACGTCGGCGTTTCGAACTTCTCCGGCTGGCACCTGATGAAGTCCCTCGCCGTGGCCGACAAATACGGCTATCCGCGCTACGTCGCCAACCAAACCTACTATTCGCTGATCGGACGCGATTACGAGTGGGAGCTGATGCCGCTCGGCATGGACCAGGGGATCGGAGCGGTCGTCTGGTCGCCTCTCGGTTGGGGGCGTCTCACCGGAAAGATACGCCGGGGTCAGCCGAAGCCCGAGGTCAGCCGTTTGCCCAAAACGGCCGACTTTGGGCCGCCCGTGCCTGACGAGCACGTCTATCGTGTCGTGGACGCCATCGACGAGGTTGCCCGGGAAACCGGGAAAAGCGTGTCGCAAATTGCGTTGAACTGGCTGCTCCAGCGTCCGACGGTTTCGACCTTGATCATCGGCGCGCGCAACGAGGCGCAATTGCGCGAAAATCTCGGCGCGGTCGGCTGGTCATTGACCAAGGGTCAGATCGAGCGGCTGGACGCGGCCAGCAAGGTGACGGTGCCCTATCCTTATTGGCACCAGCGAACGACCTTCACTGACCGCAATCCGCCGCCTGTCTGAGACGGGTGAAACAGCGCGCGGGTGGATGGCCGCCGAGCGCGACAGCCCTGCATGGCAGACCTACGGCTGCGCGCGGGCGCGCGCGCTTTACGCTTCCGCGAATTCCTGATCCTCTACCCGACAAACCGGCCGGATCAACCGGCCTGACCCAAGGAAGAGACGCGATGAAGCTCGGCACTGCGATGGCGGAAATTATGAAGCGCGAGGGGATCGATATCCTCTGCGGCTATCCCGTCAATCACCTGATCGAGCACGCGGCGAAGGCGGAGATTCGGCCCGTCATGGTGCGGCAGGAGCGCGTCGGCATCCACATGGCGGATGGGATCTCGCGCGTCACCTCGGGGCGCAGCATCGGCGCCTTCTGCATGCAGCATGGTCCCGGCGCGGAGAACGCCATGGGCGGCGTCGCCCAGTGCTTTGGCGAGTCCGTGCCCGTGCTGGTGCTGCCGATGGGCTATCAGCGCAGGCTCTCGCACATCGAGCCGAACTTCAACTCGAGCGAGGTGATGAAGGCGTTCGCCAAATCGTCCGAGCCGATCATCCTCGCCGCCGAAGTCGCCAACATCTTTCGCCGCGCCTTCACCAAGCTCAAGAACGGCCGCGGCGGTCCTGTCATCGTCGAGATTCCCTCTGACATGTGGAACGAAGAGGTCCCGGAACCACTGAACTACACACCGGTGCTGCGCACCCGCTACGGCGCCGACCCTGTTCATGTGAAGGAAGCTGCGGCGCTTCTGATCAACGCGAAACGGCCCGTGATCTATGCCGGCCAGGGCCTGCACTACGCGCAGGCCTGGCCGCAACTGAAACGGCTGGCCGAGCGGCTTGCGATCCCCGTCACCACCAGCCTCGGCGGCAAGTCGTCGTTTCCGGAAACCCATCCGCTCTCGCTCGGCTCGGGCGGGCTCGCGGTGCCGCGCGCGGTTCCCAAGTTTCTTGCCGAAGCCGACGTGATCTTCGGCATCGGCTGCTCGTTCACCGAGACCAGTTTTGGTATCGCGATGCCCAAGGGCAAGACCATCATCCATTCTACGCTCGATCCGAACCATCTCAACAAGGATGTCGAAGCGAAAGTCGGACTCGTCGGCGATGCCGGCCTCGTGCTCGATGCGCTGCTGGAGGAGATCGGCAAGACGGTTACGTCGGATCGCGACGCATCGGCAGTCGCAGCGGAGATCGCGGCGTCCCACAAGGAGTGGCTCGCAAAGTGGATGCCGAAGCTCACCAGCACCGACGCGCCGCTCAATCCTTATCGCGTGCTCTGGGACCTCCAGCACACCGTCGACATCCACAACACCATCATCACTCATGATGCCGGCAGTCCGCGCGACCAGCTCTCGCCGTTCTGGAGGACGGTCGAGCCCCTCTCCTATATCGGCTGGGGCAAGACCACGCAGCTCGGCTACGGCCTCGGTCTTGCGATGGGCGCCAAGCTCGCAAAGCCCGACAAGCTCTGCATCAATGTCTGGGGCGATGCCGCAATTGGCTTTACGGGCATGGATTTCGAAACCGCGGTGCGCGAACGCATCCCGATCCTGTCGATCCTGCTCAACAACTTCTCGATGGCGATCGAGTTGAAGGTGATGCCGGTCTCGACGGAGAAATATCGCTCGACCGACATATCCGGCGACTACGCCGCGATGGCGCGCGCCTTCGGCGGTTATGGCGAGCGGGTGACGCGGCCAGAGGACATCGGGCCCGCGATCAAGCGCGGCATCCAGAAGACCCGCGACGGCGTGCCGACCCTGCTGGAGTTCATCACCAGCAAGGAGACCGACGTGTCGCGGCCGGGAACATGAGCGACGCCAGCAGGGACACATGAGTGTCGGCAAAAATCTTGCTTGGCTTATCCGGCGGCAGATGCTGTCGCTGTCCGGCGTCGGTCTCATGCTGGGCGCGTTGTTCTTCGCGGCTTCACTCACGCCGACGCTCATTCCACGCAGCTATCTCACGCAGGGCGCGCTGGCCGGCGCCTGCTTTGCGATCGGCTATGCCGCCGGCATCCTCTGGCGCTGGCTGTGGCACTATCTCGAACTGCCCGAGCCTTCGGCGCGCGTTCGATCGACCGCCAACACGCTGGTCGCGGCCGGCTGCCTGCTCGTCGCTATCATTTATCTCTGGCGGGCCGCCGAATGGCAGGACTCGATCCGCGCCGTCATGAAAATGGCTCCGGTCGAGACCGCGCATCCGCTCAAGGTCTGCGCGATCGCGCTGGTCACGTTCGTCGTGCTGCTGGCGCTGGGGCGGCTGTTCGTGCTTGTCGTTCGTTTTCTGGCCGCGTGGAAAAGTCGTGTCATCCCGAGAAAGATCGCAAACGTCCTCGGCGTGCTGATCGCGACGCTCCTGTTCTGGTCGATCGCCAACAATCTCCTGATCGGCACGGCGTTCCGCGCGCTCGATTCGTCCTTCCGCGAATTCGACGCCTTGCTCGAGCCTGAACGGCCGCAGCCGACGGCACCTGGGAAAACGGGAAGCGCGGCATCGCTGGTGAGATGGAATGAGCTCGGGCGCGCGGGCCGCGAATTCGTGGCTTCGGGACCAACGGCAGCCGAGATCAGCGCCTTCACGGGCCGCCCTGCACAGGAGCCGGTGCGCGTCTATGTGGGCTTGAGTGCCCGCGACACGGCGCAGGCGCGCGCGAAGCTGGCGCTGGACGAGCTCAAGCGCCAGCACGGCTTTGATCGCGCGACCCTGATCGTCATCACGCCGACCGGCACCGGCTGGGTCGACCCCGCTGCGATGGGCACCGTCGAGTATCTCCACCACGGCGATGTCGCGAGCGTCGCGATGCAGTATTCCTATCTCAACAGCCCGCTGTCGCTGCTGTTTCAGCCCGAATACGGCGTGGAAGCTGCGCGCGCCCTGTTCTCGGAAGTTTACGGCTACTGGACGACGCTGCCGAGGGACAAGCGGCCAAAACTGTACCTGCATGGTCTCAGCCTCGGCGCCATGAACTCGGAAAGATCCGCCGAGCTGTTCGAGACGATTGGCGACCCCATCGCCGGCGCGCTGTGGAGCGGGCCGCCATTCGAGAGCCACATCTGGCGCTCGGTCACCGCGAACCGCAATGCGGGCTCGCCGGCCTGGTTGCCGGAATTTCGTGACGGCCGCTTCGTGCGCTTCATGAACCAGAACGGGCCGACGGTGCCAGCCGATGCGCCCTGGGGGGCGCTGCGCGTCGTCTATCTCCAATATGCCAGCGACCCGATCGTGCTGTTCGACTACCACGATGCCTACCGAGCGCCAGCCTGGATGAAAGCGCCGCGCGGTCCAGACGTGTCGCCGGAGCTGCGCTGGTATCCTGTCGTCACGATGCTTCAGCTCGCCCTCGACATGGCGGTCGCGACCAACACGCCGATGGGTTTTGGCCATGTCTATGCGCCCGAGCATTACGTCGATGCCTGGGTCGCCGTCACCGATGTCAAGGACTGGTCTGCGGAGGCACTCGCGCGGTTGAAGGACCATCTTGCGACGGCGGCGAGGACGGCAGCCGAGCGCCGCGCCGACGACAATCCCTATGCCGATCGTGGTGGATGAGACATCGCACTTCCGCTTCGTGACGGATCCACTCGAAGGCCGCGGATGGGTCACATCTGTTGACCGGCTTTTGTCGAGATATCGCAGGCCAGATCGCCGCACTATGTTAGCCCAAAAGAGGTACTCAAAAAGAACAATCCAGGGGAGCGAGGCGGATCTCTCATCAGGATCGGCCTGATCTAACCAGGAAACCAAACGGAGGAGGACTCGCAGATGAACACGCGCAATCGTGTCACGCGACGCCGGCTCCTGAAGGACACGGGGCTCGCCCTTCTCGCAGCCGGTTCAGCACCGGTACTTTCGACACCATTCATTTCTCCAGCGATGGCCGACACCAAGACGCTGTCGATCGTGCAGTGGAGTCACTTCGTCCCAGCCTACGACAAATGGTTCGACAATTTCGCCAAGGATTGGGGAACCAAGAACCACGTCGAGGTCACGGTCGACCATATCCCCGTCGGGGATGTTGCCGCACGCGCCGCCGCCGAAGCGTCGGCTGGTTCCGGTCACGATCTGTTTGGATGGAACGGAGCTGGCGGCGCGCATCTCTACCGCAAATTCCTTGTCGATGTGACTGACCTGGTCGAGTCGGTGGAAAAGAAATACGGCAAGATCACCGTGATCGGCCGGCAGATCGGCTACAACCAGGACGACAAAACCTGGTCCGCATTCCCCGACTACTACATCAATTTCCCGGTGATGTACCGCAAGAGCCTTTGGGACGAGATCGGTGTGGTGCCCGATACGTGGGACAATGTGCGGATCGGCGGCGCGAAGCTGAAGCAGAAGGGCAACCCGGTCGGAATTTCGCTCGGCCACAGCAACGATCCGAATACGACCTGGCGCGGCCTGCTCTGGAGTTATGGCGGCGCATTCCAGGACGAGAGCGGCAAGCATGTCGTGCTCGACACCAAGGAGTCGGTCGAGGCGGTCAAGTTCGTCGCCGCCCTCTACAAGGAGGCCATGACGGGAGATGTGCTTTCGTGGAACGACGCCAGCAACAACCAGTACATCGACTCCGGCGTCAGCTCGCTGATCATCAACCCGATCTCCGCCTATCGGACAGCCCAGCAGCTCAACAAGAAAGTCGCCGACGACATCTTCGTCATGAAGCCACCCAAGGGCCCCGTGCGTCAAATCATGGGCGGTGCCGCCGAGTTCTACGGCGTCTGGAAGTTCGCTAGGAACAAGGAGGCGGCACTCGAGTTCCTGAAATACTATGCCGACAACTGGATCGAGGCTTTCAAGGCGAGTTCGGGTTACAACAACCCGATCTTCGCCAACATCGTCCCGAAACCGATGCCGCTGCTGTCCGACGACCCGACCTCGACACCGCGTGACAAGCTGTCCGTCCTGCAGACCTCCGACGAATGGTCCGCCGTGCCCGGCTATCCGGGGCCGGCGTGGCCAGCCACTGACGAGATCTATAACGACTTCATCGTCTGCGACATGATGGCAAAGGCGGCGACCGGGGCGATGACCGCCGAACAAGCCGTCAAATGGGCCGCGCAGCAATGCGAGGGCATCCTCGACAAGTGGCTGCATAGAGCTTGAGCGCCGCGCGTGCGAACCGCATGCACATGCGGTTCGCACGGAGGCTCCAGATGAACATCGGGCATAGAACGCGACCGGTCCTTCCGGAAGATTTCCGCGTGGGCCGATACCTGGAATTCCACAATGGCCGCAGTGTCCGCCAGAAAGATTTTCAAGAAGTTTGACGACGTTCTCGCCGTCGACGGCATTACGCTTACGGTGCCGAACGGCGAGTTCATGGTCCTGCTGGGGCCATCCGGCTGCGGGAAGACGACCTTCCTGCGCATCGTCTGCGGGCTCGAGCGACAGACGAGCGGCGACCTCCTGATCGGCGGCAACCTCGTCAATGACGTACCGCCGCGCGCCCGCGGCGTCGCTATGATGTTCCAGAGCTACGGGCTCTATCCGCACTATACGGTGCGCAACAACATCGCCTTTCCCCTGAAGACGCAACGCGTTCCCCGTACAGAAATCGACAAGAAGGTGAACTGGGCGGCGAGCCTGCTCGGGATCTCGCAACTGCTCGATCGCCGGCCGCGCCAGCTCTCCGGTGGCGAGCGCCAGCGCGTCGCGCTCGCACGCGCGCTCGTGCGTGAGCCGACGGCGCTATTGCTCGACGAGCCGTTGTCCAACCTCGACGCCAAGATGCGCGCCTCGGCCCGCCAGGAGATTCGGCAATTCCAGCAACGCGTCGGGATCACGACGATCTACGTGACGCACGACCAGGTGGAAGCGATGGGTATGGGCGATCGCATCGCCGTCATCGATCATGGGCAGATAAGACAGGTCGGAACGCCGGTGGAAATCTACGAAAATCCGGCCGATCGCTTCGTCGCGACCTTTGTCGGCACGCCACCGATGAACCTGCTCGCACGCAACGGCGGGTATCTCGGCTTTCGACCCGAGAACTTTCTTCCAAGGGAAATGATCAGTGGCGACGACGCGGCGGAGTTCTCATTCCGGGTCGATCGCTCCGAATATCTCGGTTCGGAACGAATCGTCTATGGCGCCGTCGAGGGCTTCGATCCGGCGCAGGTGATCGCCGCGAAGTTGCCCCCGGCGCATGTTGCCGAGGAAAGCATCCGCGCGGGAGAGTGGCACCGCTTCGCCGTACGCCGCGGTGCATTGCGGTATTTCGACGCGGACGGCAAGCAGGCCATATCTCACTAGAACGGGGTCTCACCAGAACAGGTCGCCTTCAATGGTCTCGGTCGCCGAACCTATCGCCAAGCCGGCATCGCGCTTCCGCTTCATCCTGGATCGGCGCGACGTGCTCGGCAGCGTCATGGTCGCGCCCGCGATCCTCTACGTGCTCTTGCTGGTCGGCCTGCCCTTTCTGCTCGCGGTCTATTACTCGGTCAGCGCCTATACGATCTACGATCCGTCCTGGCGCTTCGTGGGCCTTTCGAATTTCAGACAGATCATCAATAATCCGGTCTTTCAGGAAACGCTGGCCAATACTTTTCTCTTCACCTTCGGGTCTCAGCTTCTCGGACTCGTGCTCGGCAAATTCGGCGCGCTTCTGCTGCTGCGACCGTTCCCGGGCCGCAAGATCGTCCGGGCGCTGATCATCCTGCCGTGGGCCGTGCCCATCGCACTCGCCACCGTCGCCTGGGAGTGGATGTTCGATTCGCTCTACAGTGTCATCAACTGGACGCTGATCTCGCTCGGCATCATCACCCGCTCCGAGGCGCCAAACTGGCTCGGCAACCCGCATCTGGCGATGCTGTCCGTGATCGTCGTGAATGCCTGGCGGTTCTTTCCATTCGCGATCGTCATCTTTCTTGCCGGCATCACCTCTGTCCCGCAGGACGTCATCGATGCCGCGACGGTGGATGGCGCGGGCTTCTGGCGACGCAACTACCAGATCGTCCTGCCGATGATCCTGCCGATTGTCGCCGTCGGCCTCATCTTCGGCATCGTGTTTACCTTTACCGACCTTTCCGTCGTGTTTCTGTTGACCAATGGCGGTCCGGTCGGCGCGACGTCCGTGCTGGGGTTCGAGGGCTTCCAGGTCGGCATCGTCTCCGGCGATGTGTCGCATGGTGCCGCAATCTCGTTGTTCATGCTGCCAGTGCTGTTCTTCGTGGTCATCGGCATGCTGCGCTACATCCGACGGCGGGAGATCTGACATGCGGCGCGCCCTCCTCAACTTCGCGGGCGAAGGCGCGTTCTACAGCGCGGTGGCGGCCTTCGTCGTGCTGACCGCCTTTCCGTTCTACTGGATGCTGATCACCTCGTTGAAGAGCAACCCCGATCTCTACAACGTCACCAATATTCCCTTCTGGTTCAACGAGGCGCCGACGCTCGAGCACTTCCAGTATCTGTTCGAGCAGACACTGTTCGCGCGCTGGCTCTTCAATTCGCTTATCATCGGTCTTTGTGTCGTCGCGATCACGCTCGTCGCCGCGCTGCCTGCGGGTTACAGCCTGGCGCGGATGGTCGGCCGGAACGGCGAGGCGCTCGGTATCGGCATTTTCCTGACCTATCTGGTTCCGCCGACCCTTCTGTTCCTGCCACTCTCGCGCATCGTCGCCTCGCTCGGCCTGCAGAATTCGATGTGGTCGCTGGTGCTGGTCTACCCGACCTTCACGATCCCGTTCTGCACCTGGCTGTTGATGGGATTCTTCAAGACGATGCCTGTCGAAATCGAGGAGGCTGCGATCGTCGACGGCTGCAGCCTGTTCGGTGCTTTCGTCAGGATGGTGCTCCCGTTGTCGCTGCCAGCCATTCTGACGGCGGTGATTTTCACCTTCACGCTGACCTTGCAGGAATTCGTCTATGCGCTGACGTTTATCTCCGCTTCGGCGCAGAAGCCGGTCACGCTCGGTGTGGCCACAGATCTGGTCCGCGGCGACATCTTCTTCTGGGGAGAGATCATGGCGGGCGCATTGATTGCCAGTATTCCCGTGGCCATCGCCTACAATCTGTTCCTTGATCGCTTCATCTCCGGCATCACGGGCGGTGCTGTCAAATAGCCGGATCGCTTGGCGCGCAGCCAGCCGCTACTCCGCCATCTCGACCGGTTGCGCGGTCGCAGGTCCCGCGAGCGGCCGCTCCTCCATCAGGATCAGGCAGAGCGAGGCGAGTGCCATCATTGCGGCCGCCGCGCCGAAGACGTAGCGGAACGCGGTCATCATGTCGGCCGAGGGAATCGCGTTGATCGCACCATGATGCTCACCGGCGAGCGGAACGTCGGCGCCGAGCGCGATCAGCAGGATGGCCGCAAACGCTGCGACCGTGAACGAGGACATCAGCGAACGGAAAAAGTTCATCGCACCGGTGATGGTGCCGACCTGGGCTCGAGCGACCGAATTTTGCAGCGAGACCACGCAGACCGGGAAGGTCGTACCGAGGCCGAGCGCGAACGCGGCCATCAAGACCAAGAGAGCCCACAGCGGCAGCGTGGAGAATGTCAGGCCCAGTCCGCACAGCGCGGCCCACGATGTACCGACGACGGCGACGCGCTTGTAGTGCTTCGCGCGCGCCATGGTGCGGCCGGCGATCGCCGCGCCGCAGGTCGAGACCGCAGCGAGCGGAATGAGCGCAAGTCCCGCCTCGCTGGCGCTGAGATGGTAGACGGACTCGTAATAGAGCGGCAGCTGCACGGTGAGACCGGTCATCGCACCCAGCGCGCAGCCGCCGGCCGTCAGCGCGTAAGGCGCCACCGTTCCGCGGAGCAGCGGCAACGGCAGGAATGGCTCGTCCGCCCGCCGCGCGTGCCACACGAAGGTGACGGCGAGCGCGACCGCGGCGCCGATCATCGCGATCACTGTCGGCGAGAGCCAAGGATAACGCGTGCCGCCCCAGGTCAAGACCAGCATGAAGACCACCGCGGATGCCATCAGGAGCACGCCACCGAACCAGTCGACCTTACGCTTGCGGTGGAAGACAGGGATCTTGCCCATCTTCGGCAGCAGCAGCGCCAGCGCAGCGGCTGCGAGCGGCAGGTTGATCCAGAAGATCATCGACCAGTGCAGATGCTCGGCGAACACGCCGCCGATCACGGGACCGAGGATTCCGCCCACCAGCCAGACGCTGGAGAAATAGGCCTGGTACTGGCCGCGTTCGCGCGGTGAGACCACGTCGGAGATCACGGTCTGTACCACCGGCATGATACCGCCGCCGCCAAGGCCCTGGAGGCCGCGCGCCAAGATCAGAATCGGCATGTTCGGCGCGACCGCGCACAGGATCGATCCCGCCACGAACAGGCTGAGAGAGGTGATCAGCATGGCGCGGCGGCCGTAGATGTCGCTGAGCGTGCCGAACACCGGCGCCACCGCGGTGCCGGCCAGCAGATAGGCCGTGATCACCCAGGAAAGGTTGGAGACATCGCGGAACTGGCGCCCGATGGTCGGCAGCGCGGTCGCCACGATGGTCTGGTCGAGTGCCGCCAGAAACATCGTCAGCATCAGGCTGATGACGATGGTGCGGACCTCGTCCTTGGTCAGCGCCGCCGGCGGAGCGATGGAGGGGGCGTCGTCGACGCTCAAGACCTCGGTCGGAAGGCGGGATAGCTCTTCAGCGATGTCATCAGGCAATGGCCCGATGTCGGCAGGTTGATGGCTCTGCCGTGCAAACTTGTTCATTTCGGACGTAGTTCTTGGTTGCAGCGCAACGCCGCGATGGAATCGTTCTATGAATGGCAATGTAGGCAGCAAATCCTCATCGAGGCAGGCACCTCGACGCATGGGAGCATCCCGCCCCGGGGTCATCCCGAAGACGTGATCGGTTCGGAGTCGGGAACGGTCGTCAGGTCTTGTCAGGCCTTGTCAAGCCTTGGGCGGCCGCCGTAGCCGCGCCCGCTTCGGCAGCAGCGCCGGCCACTCGACGATGTGATCCTCGAGTTCCTCGTCCGGGATCTCGTCCTCGCTGCCTTCGACCCGGCCGCGCACGGAGACACCAGCCTCATGCACGGTATTCGGATCACCTGAGATCAGCGGATGCCACCAATAGAGGTCGCGCCCTTCGGCGACGAGCCTGTAGCCGCAGCTCGGCGGCAGCCAGTTGAGGGTTCGGACGTTGGCCGGCGTCAGGCGCACGCAGTCCGGCACCTTCTCGGACCGATTCGGGTAGTCCTTGCAGGCGCAGGTGCCCGCATCGAGCAGCTTGCAGCCGACATGGGTGAAATAGATGTCGCCGGTGTCCTCGTCCTCGAGCTTGTTCAGGCAGCAGCGTCCGCAGCCGTCGCAAAGGCTTTCCCATTCAGCCTCCGACATCTGCTCCAACGTCTTGGTTTTCCAGAAGAATCCTTCCTGGACTGAAGGTCGCTTGGGAGCTGCGGTCATTGCGTCTTCAACTGGTTTCATAAGACAATCGGCCAAAGCCATCTAGGGCGCGAGCCGATGGCGCTGCAAGCAGCGCCGTGGAGGTTCCGTAAAGATGCGGGGCCAATTAGGCCTGTCGTTCAAAATCGCGAGCCTGACCATTGGTTTATGGCCCCCGCTCGGCTAGAACAACCTGCGAGTCCCCCGAAGGACGCAATTGGGCGCCTTGGGTTTGCCGCAACACTCCCTCAAGACGTCTCGATGCCGCCCCGGCCGGGTGCTTGAACGCTTTCGAACCGAGCCTCAAGGGTTCTAGGTGCGCCAGATCATACCACCGCATTGGAAGAGCAAGGTCCGGAATTTCTTCCTGGATCTCGATGCGCGCATCGATTCCTCGCTGTTCTCCTCGGCCAAGGGCCTCCGCGAGCTCTACGAGCGCTACTCGACCTTCATGGACCGCTTCTATGTCGGGCGGTGGAAGCGCTGGGTGTTCATCGAGCCACTGTCGGAGGCCGCCACGCTCGGCCTCGGCGGGCTCGTGCTGCTGCTCACCCTCGCCATCCCGGCCTTCCGCGAGACGGCGGATGAGGACTGGCTGAAGAAGTCCGACCTCGCGGTGACCTTCCTCGACCGCTACGGCAACCCGATCGGCAGCCGCGGCATCAAGCACAACGACTCGATCCCGCTGGAAGACTTTCCTGACGTGCTGATCAAGGCGACGCTCGCCACCGAAGACCGCCGCTTCTACGACCATTTCGGCATCGACATCGCCGGCACCGCGCGCGCGCTCGTCACCAACGCCCAGGCCGGCGGCGTCCGCCAGGGCGGCTCCTCGATCACCCAGCAGCTCGCCAAGAACCTGTTTTTGAGCAACGAGCGCACCATCGAGCGCAAGATCAACGAGGCCTTCCTCGCGGTCTGGCTGGAATGGCGGCTGACCAAGAACGAGATTTTAAAGCTATATCTGGACCGCGCCTATATGGGCGGCGGCACCTTCGGCGTCGACGGCGCGGCGCATTTCTATTTCAACAAGTCCGCCCGCGACGTGACCCTCGCGGAAGCCGCGATGCTCGCCGGCCTGTTCAAGGCCCCAACCAAATACGCGCCCCACATCAACCTGCCCGCCGCCCGCGCCCGCGCCAACGTGGTGCTCGACAACCTCGTCGATGCCGGCTTCATGACCGAGGGCCAGGTGTTCGGCGCCCGCCGCAACCCGGCCTTCGCGGTCGACCGCCGCGACGAGGCCTCGCCGAACTACTATCTCGACTACGCCTTCGACGAGATGCGCAAGCTCGTCGACACCTTCCCGAAATCCTACACCGAGCGCGTCTTCGTGGTCCGCACCGCGATCGACACCAATGTGCAGAAGGCCGCGGAAGAAGCCATCGAGAACCAGCTTCGCCAGTTCGGCCGCGACTATCACGCCACGCAGGCCGCGACCGTGGTCGCCGATCTCGACGGCGGTATCCGCGCCATGGTCGGCGGCCGCGACTATGGCGCAAGCCAGTTCAACCGCGCGACCGACGCCTATCGGCAGCCCGGCTCATCGTTCAAACCCTATGTCTACACGACGGCGCTGCTGAACGGGTTCACGCCGAACTCGAAAGTGGTCGACGGCCCGGTCTGCATCGGCAATTGGTGTCCGCAGAACTATGGCCACTCCTATTCCGGCTCGGTGACGCTGACGCAGGCGATCACCCGCTCGATCAACGTCGTGCCAGTGAAGCTCTCGATCGCGATGGGCGGCAAGGAAGGTCCGAAGGCGGGCCGCGCCAAGATCGTGGAGGTCGCCCGCCGCTTCGGCATCAAGGCGCCGCTGCCCGACACGCCGTCGTTGCCGATCGGCTCCGACGAAGTCACCGTGATCGAGCACGCAGTGGCGTATGCGACCTTCCCCAACAAGGGCAAGGCCGTGACGCCGCATTCCGTGCTTGAAGTGCGCACCGGTGCCGGCGATCTGGTCTGGCGCTGGGACCGCGACGGTCCGAAGCCGCGGCAGGCAATTCCGGCTAACATCGCCGCCGACATGGCCGGCATGATGAGCCACGTCGTCAGCGAGGGCACCGCGCGGCGCGCCGCGCTCGACGGCATTCCGACCGCAGGCAAGACCGGCACCACCAATGCCTATCGCGACGCCTGGTTCGTCGGTTACACCGGCAACTTCACCTGCGCGGTCTGGTACGGCAATGACGATTACTCGCCGACCAACCGCATGACCGGCGGCTCGCTGCCGGCGCAGACCTGGCACGACATCATGGTCGCGGCCCATCAGGGCGTCGAGGTCCGGGAAATTCCCGGCATCGGCATGGGCCAGAAACTGCCGCCGCAGCCGAAGGAAGCCAACGCCCAGGCCAATGCAGCGCCGAAGGTGCTGGAGACCAAGCCCGGTCCGCCGCCGGTCCTGACCAAGCGTGGCGCCGATATCCTGGTGCGGGTGGAGAAGCTGCTCGACGACGCCGCTAAAACGACCACCAAGACGACGTCCGACGACACGGCGAAGCCGGCCAAGCCCGCCTCGCCGTCCAGCGCGCTCGCTTTCCCGCAGAACTATGCGGCGGAGGAGAACGCGACCTCGTCCGGCCCGCGCAAGAACTGACCTGATCCCGTGCGGCTGATCATCATCACATTGACGGCCCTTTTGCTCGCGACCGCGGTCGGCGTCGGCGCGACCTGGATGACGACGACGCGCGGCACCGACATCGGCGCACTCACCATCGGCGCCTGGACTGCGCGTCCGCGCACCGGCACGGCCGACGTCGACCCCTATTCGCGCGCCACCATCGTGCGCAATGGCGAGCTGCCGATCGGCACCGGCGACGGCGTCGCGTTCACCGCGACTACCGACGACAAGAAGAAGGCGCTCGACGGCCGCTGCGACGTGATCGTCTCCGGCGTGACTCCGCCGGCGCGGTTCTGGACGCTGACGCTCTACGACCGCAAGGGCCACCTCGTCGCCAACTCGCTGCAGCGCTACGGCTTCACCAGCCAGGAGATCGTGCGGCAGTCGGACGGCACGTTCGAGATCCACATCGCCTCGCGTTCCCGCTCCGGCAACTGGCTGCCGACCGGCGGCATCGAGCGCTACGCGCTGATGCTCCGCCTCTACGACACGCCGGTCGGGGTTGCGACCCGCACCCAGCGCGACGCGCCGATGCCACAGATCGCGACGGCGGGTTGCCCATGATCCGGCTCGCTTTCACCATTCTCGCGGGCATCCTGCTCGGCCTCATCGTTCACCTCGTCAGCGTGCTTGCGCTGCCGCGCATCGCGACCCAGGACGCCTATTCGCGGCTGACGCCCGTGACCCAGGAAAACTCCGTCACGCAGCTACCGCTCGCCGATCCCAATACATCGCCGATGCCGTTCATGGATCCGGCCTTTGCGCTGGCGATCTGCCGCTACGATCTCTCCGGCGGCCCCTTGAAGCTGAAGGTGCCGGTGAGCCAGTCCTACACCTCGGTGTCCTTCTACACTCGCAACGAAATCGCCTATTACGCGATCAACGACCGCTCCGCCGGCAAGAAGGTGATCGAGCTCGACCTGATGACGGAAGCCCAGCACGACGCGCTGCCCGAGGACGAGGAGGTCACGGCGGCCGACCGGCTGATCATCGATTCACCGAGCGCGACCGGCCTGATCGTGATGAAGGCGCTCGCCGCCGAGCCCGGCCTGATGCCGCAGGCACAGGCCTCGCTGGCGGCTGCGACCTGCGCGCCGCAGACCGACGCGCCCGCCAAGGCCGAGGCCCCGCGCGGGCGGCGTTGAGCGGCCCGTTTCGGGGGCTGATCCAAAAAACCGGAAAACAACCCCATGCACAGTAGCGGAGGGCCGGAGAACGGTCCTGATCTGCCCGGTTTGGGATCTCATCATCAATCTCAGGCTGGCCAGGACGCTCGGGCTCGACGTTCCGCCAACGCTGTTTGCGCGTGCAGACGAAGTCATCGAATGTAAGCGGCCACCTCGGTGTAGTTGAGGCTCGACGCGAGAACGCGGACCCGCGCCTCGCCCCGGCCGGCGGTCGGCAGAGGAGCGTCGACGACCTCTATTCACTCGGCATCAGCGAAGCGGCTGACTTGAACAACTCGATGGCGCTGCTCCCTCAGAGGACCCCTTGCAGTGTCGCAATTCAAGGGCATGCACACCGCCGCCAAGCTGGGAACAGGGATTGATCCAGATCAAGCCTGAGGCTGCCCTGTTTGGAATTCTCCTCGTCGTTAGATGAGCCATCATAATTTATCAATGGAGGGGAAAATGCCTGCAGTTGTTATGCAGTTCGTTTCACATCCAAAGCCCGGTAGCGATCTTGCGACAGTCTTACAGCTTGCAAAGGACGGTGCAGTGCTTTGGAGAAAGCACGGGGCCGAGGTTAGCTATTGGTCAGTGATAGGTGGCGAGGTTGGGAACTACGCCTTCGTCGCTCGCTTCGATAGTATAGAGGCTTATGGCCGCACCTTGGCTTCACTTGGTGCCGATCCAGCTTTCGCAGAATTTCAATCCAAGCGGCTGAAGGCTGGGCAATCGGATTGGGTACGCTCCAACATGTCCATCCAAGTTGATATCTGACTGAACTCCCTCTCTCCTGAATGCGAGACCGCCTTCGGGCGGTCTCTTGCCGTCTATCGCGGCGAGGTCATCGAATAGATCATTTCCGGTCACGACCTTGGTCGAAATTGCATTAAACTCCGTTCCCGACGTTTCCGGCATGTGGTTGAAGAGATGACCCTGGCTCCTCTTTGGCAAGGTGGAGGGCCGTACCTCACACCTGGCAGACCCACAATCACGCTGGTCCGCATAGTGACGCTCCTCGTGGCGCTGGGCATCACTCACGCATGCGCCGCTGACATTGGTTATCTGAGCTCGCCCGGAATTCCTGCGAAGGAGTTTCCCTCACCTTGGCGTCCGGTTGCGCCGATCGCCAGCCCAAGCCGCGCTGCCGAGGAGCACCGCGACTCCCTGGACGAGGCCGGTGAGGTCGCCCGTCTTCTTGAGCTGAAACCAGGCATGACGGTCGGCGATATTGGTGCAGGCAGCGGCTACTACACGATCCGCCTCTCATACCTCGTCAGCCCCAAGGGTTCGGTCGTCGCCCAGGACGTCACGCGGGATTACCTCATGGAGCTCAGCAGGCGCACGGCCCGACTGGGGCTGACAAACGTCACATTTGCGCTGGGCGAACCACACGACCCCCGCCTGCCCGCTTCCTCGCTGGATGCCGCCATCCTCGGGCACATGTATCACGAGATAGCCCAACCTTACGCTTTCCTCTTCAATCTCGCGCCGGCCTTGAAGCCGGGGGCGCGGATCGGAATTGTCGATTTCGAACGTCCGACCTCAAGACATGGCACGCCGATTGAGCTGTTGCGTTGCGAACTGACCGCCGTTGGCTATGGCGAGGTGGCCACATATCAGCTTGCAGGCGATGGCGGCTACCTGGCGGTGTTCGTTCCGCCGCAAGGAGTGAGTCGAAAATCTCCCCGCGATATCATCGCTTGTACAGATCCTGCCGGCCCTCGCTGATGATGGTTACTGCGGGCCGACACGCATCCCAGCGGTATCGCGCATCGCGAACGTACCAAGACATCGATTCATTGGCCCGGTCTTGCCCGAAAGGCTCAGCTTCCTAAAATTTGGACGACAGCGCAGTCACAGCTGTGGCCCGGATAAACCCGGTTCGCGTTCAGCTCGGAAGACGTTGCTATAGAGATTCGCTATCCATTGCCGTCCGCTCGAGGTGATATTGAGATAGCGGATGGCGCTCTGAATTTGCGGGGCGACATTGTTCCAATAGAACTGCGGGTACTTGTAAACGACATCGGCAGGTGTTTCGTAGCCGAGCTTCTTGTTCAGCCCGGCTTCCTCAAACTCGTAGAACAGTGCATTCGATTTTCTCAGATAGTTGGGGTCGCCAAGCTGACCGATAAGATCGGCAGCGCGCAGGAGCATACCTTCCTCTTCGATCAGTTCGTCGTTTGAAGAAGACTCCGTGTATGGAAAGCGCGTGAATTCAATGGCTCGCGCAATTCGGCTTGCATCGACCTCCTCGATACCGTCGAAGCGCTCGGAGGCGAATAACTTTGAGCGGTCCACATGATAGGGTGCGAGCGAGGCGTCCGATGCTCCTCTTGGGAGACGAATTGTACGGCCGGTCAGATCTGCGACATAGGAGTCTTCGCTATCTCCTTGAACGATCCCGCGGACGTATCCGATATCGTGGGTGAGGCAGGCCAGGATGAAGCTTGCGTAGTCCACGGCTGTTGTCGGCAGCAACAACATTCGTCCCATGAGGATATCGTGCCCCGCAAGGGTAACGAGCATGGTGTGCTCAATGTCGTGATACAGGGCGTCGCTGTTGCCGATGCATTCCAATGTAAGTCTGGCTGCAAACGGAAGCACTTCGGTCAAGCGGGCATGCGAGGAACCAAACCTGTCTCGCGTATCAGACGTCAGGAACGATGATAAAGTCTGCGCCAACAGTTCTGGAATCGTGATCATCTGAACACCCGTCAGTATGTGCGCACGACAACGGCTCGTCTCGCCAACCTAGGGCCCTGACTCTTGTTCGGAAAGCTTGACCTAAATCAAAGGTCGTCTCAGCGAGTTCAGCTCGCCGCCGGAGCCGATCCGAGACGTACGGTTCAGGCCGCAGCCTCTGGCAACTGAAAGATCACCTCAACTGGTGCAAAAGTACGGCCCACCGAATGGTTCGGCTCGCACTCAAGACGGAGACCAGCCCCAGCGCCATCAGCAGCGTGCCAAGCCAGGTCCAGACCCGCCCATCATCGCCCGCCTCTGTCGTCGGAAAGGCGACCGGCATCGCCAAAGGCGCAGAGGCGGCAATCAAGTCCCCGGCGACCGGCGCGGCCGCCAGAAGCGCCTCGACGTCGACCTGACGCGGCGTGGTGTGGTCGGGCGTGAGCCGGTCCTCCTCGCGGTTGGGAGCCCGCACCGGCGACACGAGGGGCGGCGCGATCCCGGCAGCGAGGACGGGACTGGCATCTGCCACCTGCTCGGGGGCGGACGGGCTCGGACGAGACGTATCCGGCGGTACGGAGCGCTGCAGCTCCGCACGCGCATCCGCCACCGCCTGCCGCTTGCGCGCCGCAGTCTCTTTCTCCTCGGGTGCGGCGACACGTGGTTTGGCAGCGCCATGCTGAGCCGGCTTCTTCACCGTCGCGGTCCCTTCGGCAGCCTGGAACCAGCATTTGCGGCGGCCCTCAAACCGATAAACCCAGTGTTGCCCCTCGGCGACCGACTTGCCGGGTCGCAGCAAGCACTCCTCTTCCGCGGGAGTGGGCACGGGGGCTGTTGCGGGAGCGGCGTCGAATAAGCCGGCGAAAGGGTTCGAAGACGCAGGCGACGTCGAGAGACCAGCAAGAAGCACAAAAGCGGCGAAACAAAATCGCAAATGACCGGACATGAAAAACCCCGGTGTTGCGCCCCCACCCGTACGAGCTTTGGCCGCGACCTAGGTCGCAATGCGACCTAAATCCGGCGATGCGGTGGATTCATTCTGGCGCCAAGCGAGATGCGGGCATGAATTCAGCGGCGCGCACCGAGTGACTGCGGGCGAATTTGTGCGCCGTCTGTCAGTTTTTATCTGGCTACCAATGTCCGCCTTATACCCAGGAGCGGCCACCACTCCGGTTGAGTATCGGCGGCGTATCGGCAGGTCGACTGAATGGATCCGATCCGCGAAAGGACGCGCGCCGCGAGCGGTTGCGAAACAATTGCGATGATTGCCGTCCGAATGACCGTTTCACGTACTCAAGCGCGGGCAAATCAAGCCAATCGATTCACGAAAACAGTTTGATTCACTCTCATGCTTCATCGCCGCGAACGCACTCGTCTCCGGTCGGCGACGAGCTCACAAGGTTCATGCTCACTTGCCTTGCAACAATGCAAGTTCATTTCATCGACATTGATTCCGAGATGGAAAAAGGCCGCCGGCACTGGTCCGGCGGCCTTCGCCCCGACGTGGGGTTCGCTGGGCGACGCCCCGACTAGAGATCGATGCTGACAGCGATGTTGCGGCCTTGCAGTTCGGCAATCTTCATTCCGTCAGCCTGCACTTGCGCGAACTCAGGGTCCTTTGCCACGGCCTCCTGCACTTTGCCGTAGACTTCCCAATTAGCGTAGCGCGTCGTCACCAGCAGCTCTCCTGCCCAGTGGCCAGTGTGGAAACGGGACAGCCGGAGAAATTCGGCACCGTGTTTTTCGAAGATCTTCTTCGCCTGCCTGACGATCTTGGTCATTTCCTCGGGCTTGTCGGTTTTGAAGCGAGTGAATTGAACGACCGGCATGGGGCTACCTCCATTGTGATGTGAAATATCCAAGAGGCGTGTATCGAGCGACGTTTGAGAACGAGTCTCCAATGCGACCTCGATGAACATTTGTCTTCATCGACTCGTAGTTGGTTCAGGTCTCGCAAGGGGCAACGGCTCTGCCCCTTCGCGGGCGGTCCTGAAAGATCATTGTTGAACCAGTGCCGCAGGTGCCACAGGCAGGATGCGCACGAACACGAACCGAGAGGTCACCGGTATTTCCGCATCCGCGCGACCGTCCTGACCGATGAGGATGAGGCCTGCTCCGCCATTTGCCACGGTCAGGATGATCGCTTCACCTGTCCACGTCCGAATCGGCGCCATTCCAACGATGAGAAACTCGCCGACGGGCTGGTCCAAATATTGAAGTCTGAGCTGCGGGGCAATTTCAGCTGGCGCAAGCTCGAAGCCCAGTTGCTGGGCGCGCGCGTAGATTTGCCGCATCGACACGGTCTCGCCCTGAAAGCCCAGTTCGGCCGCCGACACCGTCAGAAGCTCGACCACCGTCTTCGCGACGCTGACGGTAAAGGCCGGCCGGGCGAGAGCCGCCGCAGCCGAGTCGCCGACGCCGCAACCGATCGCGCTCATGGCGTTGAGAAGAGCGAACGAATCCGAGAACGTACCGATGGTTATCGTCTTCCACACCGCAATGTCCGAAGCCGATGTCACCGGCTTCTGCGGTTTCAGGACAGCGGGAGCCGTCTTGAACGTCAATTGTCTCTGCAACACGTCGCGTGCGGTGCATTGAGCCTTGGCGTCGTTCGTTGGTCCGAGGACAACCGCGGTACAGAGCAACAACAGCGCAGTGCCGTCGCGCCAGCCATTCGAACGACGTGAGCTCGCGATGCTTCGCTGAGAGGTAACGTAGTCGAGGCTACGCCGCCAAGATGCGGTGGTCTGTCGCAACCATGGGGCGCCGATCCGCTCAATCAAGCACCTCATGATGACTTCCCTCGCAACGCGAGATCGGCATGCGGCGCATGCTGTTCTTGTTCGACGTATTCGGAGGATGCCAGCATGTCCTCCGATACACTTTACAAGCAGCTTTCTTTTTTCTTACCGTTACCTTTTAACGCGATCCAAGGTGTTATCGTACCTGGAGGAGCGGCGTTTGTTTTACTCTTTCGCGGACTGCACTCTCAACACGGATCAGCGTGAGCTCCGCCGTAACGGCGACCTCGTTGTCGTCGCGCCGCAAGTCTTCGATCTACTCGAGTACCTGATCTGTAATCGCGAACATGTGGTCAGCAAGGACGACCTCATTGCTGCGATCTGGAAGGGCCGTATCGTTTCGGACTCTGCGCTGACGACCCGCATCAATGGGGTCCGATGCGCTATCGGTGATAGCGGCGAAGAGCAGCGGCTCATCAGGACGCTACCGCGCAAGGGCATCCGCTTCGTCGGGACCGTGCACGAAGAACGAGAGCCAGCGCATCTGATTGCCGGGGCTGCGGAGCGGTCCGAACAGACGCTACCTTATCCGGAGCGGATCTCGATTGCCGTACTGCCCTTCAGCAACATGAGCGGCGATCCCGAGCAGGAATACTTCGCGGACGGAATGGTCGAGGAAATCACGACAGCGCTTTCGCGGTTTCATTGGCTGTTCGTGATCGCTCGCAATTCGAGTTTCGTCTTCAAGGGCAAGGCGATCGATATCAAGGAAGTCGGACGCAGCCTGGGCGTGCGCTATGTCCTCGAGGGGTCCGTGCGCAAGGCGTCGGGGAAAGTTCGCATAGCAGGACAATTGATCGACGCGGCAACTGGCGCACATGTCTGGGCCAATAGCTTTGAGCGAGACCTGAGCGATATTTTCGTGCTTCAGGATGAGATAACGACCGCCGTCGTCGGCGCGATCCTGCCAACATTGCTTCGAACGGAAATTGCGGCGGCGACGCGGCGGCGGCCCGAAAACCTCACCGCCTATGATCTTCAACTCCGAGCCATGGCTCAGTATTCCCGGGCGACCCGCAAGGGTGTGGCCGAGGCGTTAAGGCTGGCCAATCGCGCCCTCGAGCTCGATCCGGGATTCGGCTTTGTCGCGGCGCTGGCGGGCCTCTGTCACATGGTCAAGGTCCTGTGGGGCTTCTCGACTGATCCTCAATCCGACAGGAATGAAGCAGTACGGTTCGTGCAGCTGGCGTCGAGGATCGATGATGGAGATCCGCAAACCTTGGCAACGTCTGCCTTGGTCCTGGCGTTCATGGTCGGCGATTGCGCACGTGGTATTGAGATGGTCGACCGGGCGGTTGTACTCAACCCCAATTCATACTGGGTATGGCTCGACAGAGGCTGGGTCTATCACACTGCGGGGATTCCAGAGGAAGCGGTCCGCAGCTTCGAACATGCAACGCGCATGAGCCCGATCGACCCGATGCTGGACCGGTTATCCGTCGGCATGGGGTTGGCCTTCATCGAGCTCCGTCGCTTTGACGAGGCCATCGCCGCGGGCAAGAAAGCCTTCCGGTTCAACCCCTCGTTTTCGGCGACTTACTGGTGTCTCGCGTCCGCTTTTGCCCATCTCGGACGTGACGCGGAAGCGCATGAGGCTGCGGGGCGTCTGCTCGAGCTTGATCCCGCCTTCACGATATCCACGTGGATGGCCCGGGGCGGACAAACAAACGCAAAGCTGGCGCTCGAAGGTCTCCGCAAGGCGGGGCTGCCCGAGTAAATGGCGCTTCGGGCTGTGCCGCGCCTGGCGCAATGATGCCGCCGGCCGCCCTACCCGAGGATGCCCTTCAATCCGGCATAGATCGAGCCGACCGCGGTGGCGGCGACGCCGACGAGGGGGCCGACGGTCTGCATGAGGTCCTGGATCAGGCGCGCCCTGCGGCGCAGTTGCTCCTCGCCGACGTGCTGGCCGAGAAGACGCGCTATCCTGAAGGCGAAAGCGTTGGGCTTGCCGCCTTGCGTCAGCACCCGCGGCAACACCTGGAAGATCACGACGCCCAGGATATTGCCGGACAGGAAGGCGAGCAGGATGCTCGCGCCATATTCGAAGACCTCGCGCCACTCGACCCACACTTCGGGAAGGATCGGTACGCGGTCGTGAATGCCCGTCACCGTCAGCATCAACTGGATGCTGAGGGCCGCGCACAGCACCCCCAGCACCAGCGCGCCGATCAGGGAGACCCGGTGCAGCGGATAGGCGACGAGGCCGAACAGCAGAGGTATGACGATCGACGCCAGCCGAAGCGGCAGCGGCGAGATGTTGAAGGTGATGGTGACGAGGACGTGCGCGGTGACGAGCAGCAGCGCGGGAATCACGACATAGAGAACCGCGTGGGTCGCAAAGTACCGCAGGGGGTTGTTGTAGCGCTCGAGCCTGGCACCGACCCGGTCGAGATCGCGCCTGAGCCGGTCGAGATCAGCGACGATCTCATCGATCTCGGCGAGCATCGGGCGCACGACGCGCAAGTCGCGCGAGCAGTGCTTGCACGCGATCGCTTCATCCTTGATGGTCTCGGCGCAGAACGGGCACTCCATCGTCAGCGCGACTTCCTGCGGGTCATGATCGCCTCGATCTCGGCTCTGGCGCGTCGCAACTCGTCACGAAGCAGCTCCCGCTTGCGCAACAGATCGTCGCGTTCGGCGATCAGCGTGGCGGGAATGGCGATATCGCGCGCACAGGAGGCGCAGACCAGCGCAACCTCGACATTGTCCGACTGGCAATAGGGACACTTCATCGCTTCATTTCGGCGCGACTTTCAGGGTGAAGCTGGCGGTGCCGGGGCGGCCGTCGCTGTCCTTGATGTCGACCCGCACGATATACTCGCCCGGCGGCAACTCGGCGTCCTGCATGTTGATGCCGTCGGCCTGGATGAACGGCTTGACCCGCGCGGTCAGGTCGACATTGGGCGAGCGCAGGAAGATCACCTTGACCGAGTCGGGGTCGATCTTCGCGCCGCCAAACGACTCGAACTTGAGTTGCAACCGCAGCGGCGAGCTGGCGGCATCGCTGGGCGAAACCACTTCAACCTTCGGGCCGCGCAAGATGCCGCGCCGATCGGTCGCGATGGCGCCCCTTGGCGGCGGCAGCTTGGCTTCGTCTTCCGTGATCAACTGCGTCGCCTGCGCGACCCCCGAACTCAAGAGGCCAGCCGCGACAAGCCCGAGCAACGTCTTCCGCATCATCCTCATTCAATCCTTCCCACGCACCACTTCCCGCTAGCGCACCCCGCCGTCGCCGATGATCGAGTACGGCGCCCAGAACAGCGGATGCGCGTAGGCGAATTCGGTCTTGCCCTCGCCGTTAAGATAGCCCGGGCCGTCGACGAGAGCCATCATCGCCTGGCGCAGCGCCTCGCTTCGTCCGATCTTCGGATCGTCCGCCTGTCGCTTGAACAGGTCCGTCACCAGTTGCCGCGCCGATTGCGAATGCACCGACCAGTTCGTGACTAGAAGCGCGCGCGTTCCGGCGTAGAAAAAGGCGCGGCCAAGCCCCGAGGCCGCCTCGGCACCGGCCCCTGCTCCGGCGCCGGTGTTGCACGCCGACAGGATGACCCAGTCCGCATCGAGCTTGAGGCCGAGAATCTCTTCCATGGTCAAGAGGCCATCCCCCTCCTCGCCCGTCACCGCCGGAGAGGACAGTGCGAGTGCCGGCTGGGTCAGACCGTTGAGCTCGCCCGGCACGAGGCCATGGGTCGCGAAGGCGAGGATCTTGAAGCCGGAGAGATTCATGGTCTTGACCGCGCTCTCCGTTGCCTTGCTGCCGAGGAACAAGACCTTCGACGGGTCGGCCTGCAAGGCGATCGCGATCGACTTCAACTCGTCCGCTGTGTCGGGCAGCCGGGGCAGCAGCGCGAGCTCGGCGCTGTCGACGCCATCGAGCTTCGGACTGTTGCGCCGCTTCAAAGGCATGCCGCGCGTCACGTTGCCGCCGTTATCCGCAACCTGGACCTTGGCATCGGTAGCTTCGGCCTCGGCCTGCTGATCCCTGTTGAAATAGGGATCGCCGAACGCCACCAGCTCGCTGCGTCCAGGCTTGCCAGGCGGCAACTGTCGCAGCGTCCGCAAGGCAGCCGCCGACGGCACCGTGGTCACCGCGTGGGTGCGCGCAAGCCAAGGCACGTTGCGATAGCTGACGAACAGCGGGTCGTCATCCTGCGTCACCTCCGCCGGCGCCGTCGGCAGCAATGAAAGCGGCAGCAGGCCGAGCGCACCGTTCGTGACGACGATCAGGTTCTTCGCCGGCTTCCAGCCGCCTTCAACCGGCTTCAGCAGGAGCTCGTAAAGCTCATAGGCGAGCTTGAGGTCGAACGGAGGAATGTCCGAGATCATCGCCGCCTGCGGCTCGAGCGTCTCGCGCAGCTTGCGGATCTTGCTCTCGATGTCGCCGATCCTGGCGTTGACCGCCGCGAAGGCCACCGGACCCGACTTGGGGACTGCCCAGACGAAGCTGCCGTTCTGGCCGAAATAGAACGACAGCATCGCCTCGTTGTCGGCCAGCGTCGCGCGGATTTCGGCGACGCTCGGCGGCTTCGGGGAGACCAGATCGGCGTAAGATGGAAACTTCTGCTTGATCTCCTGCCGCGCCTTGTCGCGCTCGCCGCGCAACGCCGCGATCGAGGCCTGGATTTGCTGAACTCCCTTCTCGTCGCGATCGGTCGAGGGAATGGCGAGCACGTTGTTGAGCGTGCCAAGTTGCGCATTGACCTGCTTGGTCAGGTCCTGCTCCTTGCGCACGAGATCGGCGAGCGCCGGATCTTTCGCCGCCGCGCGGGCGCTGGAAGCTGCCAGCGCCTGCTGGACCGAGCGACCGCGGATCGCATCGGCAAGGGCAAAGGTCTCTTCGCCGACCTCGTTGCTCATCCCCTCGGCGCGTGCGAGCAGGAGGAAATAATTTTCGACGGTCCCTTGCAGCCGCTGGCTGCGCGCGGCAACGACAGTCGTGTTCTCGTCGTCGGCGTTCTCCCGCGCATTCGCCATCATGATCGGAATCGCGGCCTTGAACTCGCGGATCGCCTCGGCATCGCGGCGCGCCCTCATCAAGCCGATCGCCAGCGTTCCACGCGCCGAGGCGGCGTCGAAATGGTCCTCGCCGACCCGGCCCACCTGTTTCTTCACCAATTGCTCGGCCGCGGCGATGCCGGCATCAATCTGGCCGGCGGCATAGAGCGACAGGATGCGCGACGGATTGAGCTCGAACACCTGGCGGCGCTGCGGATCCCAGTTGGCGACCGCCTTGTCGATCCTCGCATACATCTCGTTGGCTTCAGGCGTCTTGCGCCGCAGCGTCAGCATGCCGGCAAGCTGCGAGAGCAACTGCACGGTGGCTTGGGACTCCTCGGGCACGCCGACCGTCGTGTTGATCTCGATGGCGACGCGGCCGAGTTGCTCGGCCTCCTCGTAGCGGCCTTCCTCGACCAGGATGCCAGCGAGGCCCATCACATAGCGAGGCGTGACCGGATTGTATTTGCCGGTGTCCTTCAGCCGGGACAGGAGCGCCCGGCGCGCGTCGACCTCGGCTTCAGCCAGTCTGCCCTGCCTCGCCTTCATGCGCGCCTGATTCAGCACCATGCTGTCGACGACTTGCAGCAGGAGCGTCTCTGCAGGCGGGTTGTCCGACTCCAGTACTGCCTTGTTACCGGCTTTCTTGCGCACCTCCGCCGCACGATATGCGGCCTCGGCTTCGGCAAACTGCCCCCGTGCCTCGAAGATCAACCCGCGGGTCATCTCGATTTCGCCCTCCCAGGTCTGGCCGAACTTTGCATAGGACGTTCGCCAGCCAGGAAGCCCACTGGTGCGCGGTTCCTGAATCGCAGTCAGGCTGCGACGCAAATAGGCTTCGGCCTGCGCGACATCGCCCATCTGGAGGAGAATGGACACGACCGAACGGTTTGCGTTGAACTGATATCCTTTGGCGCCCGGCACATTGATCGTCTCGTGCAACAGTCTTTGCATGATCTCCAGCGCGCGCTTGGGATCGCCTGCGAGGGCGTATTGCAGCGACTGCAACTGCAACAATCGCCCCATCATCCCCGGGCTAACGGCCCCGCGGCCCACTTCCACGGCCTTGTTGGCATCGGCAGTGGATTCGGCGAGACGCCCGAGCTGGGAGCGGGCATTGGCGCGGTCGAAATAGAACTGGGCGATATCTTCGCGGGACTCTTTGCCCGTGGGCGTCGAATCCGCGTCCGCCTTCAGCTCCGCGATCAGCTTTTCGTCCGGCTTTTCGCTATCGAGGATTGCGGTGATGTCGGCAATCGTACGAGGCGGCGCCACAAAGCCTTTGGGCAGTGTCGTCCCGGGCGCCAGCTTGGGCGCCTCTTCCTTCGGCGCCGCGACCGCGACATTGGCGCGGCCATTCGCGGCATTGAGGGCGGCGAGCACGCAAGCATGGACCTGCGGTTTAGCCTTGGCGCGACAAGCTTCGAGATTGGCTCCGCCCGCGGGCCCACCACCCGCACGCATGCATGCCTGCACGATCGGCTTGCCGACCGTCATCCGGCAGTTCTCGACCGCCGCTTCCTGGGTGAGAGCGTAGGTCGCTCCCGTTGACGCCAGGAGGAGAGCGGCTGGAAGCAAACGGCGAACGCCGTGAGACAATGCGCGAATGAAATAGCTTTCGAACATGGCCGGAGCCCCTGATCGCATGTTGAAAGGATTGATCAAAAATCAAGGCATGTAACGCACCCAATCTATCGATATCGGCGCTCGCGGGACAAGCACAAATCTATCCGACGAAGGTTCGAGAAGATCCTGGTCACGGCCGCTGCGCCGCACAGCCACTCGCCGCCCTCCAGACGGAACTGACAGGGGGTTACCCCTAAAGGTCAGCCGCGGACGGCCACCGCCCGGCCGTAAGGCGGCTCGGCAGCGACCGGCGAGTTGGTGGCCCGCGCGGCGAGCTTGCCGATCAGGCGGTCGGCATTCGCCGCCATGCCGTCGGGCGCCTGGATCACCTGCCGCTCCAGCGCCCAGCGATAGGACGAGACGGGCTGCTCCAGGCGTTGCTGCACCCACTGGACGATCAGCGGGTCCTCCTGCACAGGGCCGTGCTTCTACCAGGGGCTCTCGGTCACATCCTCTCGCGCTGAGCTACCCTCAATCGCATCATAGACGATCCGCGCAGTAGCGATATCCTCGACGGCGAGTCCCACCGACTTGAAGATGGTCGTCTCTGACCGCTGCAATTTCTTCGAGCCGGCAAAGAGCTCCCCTGCCTCTGCGAAGATAGCGGCTTTAGACAGAATTACGTCGCCGGATTCCTTGAGGGCGGCTTCGCGGGAATCCACAACCAGCGTATTATGCATGGCTGCATCGTCGAGTTCTCGCCAGGTTGGCCGCGGAGAACCGACCGCGTTCACGTGTGCACCTTGCTTCAGCCACTCGCCCTTCAAGAAGGGTTCTACAGCGTTTGTTGCGGTCACCAGGACATCCGCACCTCGCACAGCCGATTCGAGGTCCATCGCTACTGCATTATGCAGTTCGGCAAAGCGCCGCGCATGATCCATCGTGTGGCTCCATACTCTCACTTCTTCAAAATGACCTACGTGCCGTAGAGCGTGCAGATGCGCGTGCGCCTGCACTCCGCTTCCGAGCAGCGTCAGAACCTTACTGCCATCGGGAGCCAGATATTTTGTCACCGCTGCCGAGACAGCCGCTGTTCGCATTTCGGTAATGAGCCGCCCATCCAAAAACGCCAGTGGCTTCCCTGTTTCTGGTTCAAACAACATGATCACGGCCAGATGTGTCGGCACGTTCGTACCAGCGTTCTTCGGAAAGAAGCAGACTAACTTGGCGCCCATCCCAACTTCCGCCACGGCGGGCATGATGCCCAGGAAGCGTTTCCCTTCCTCGATCGTGAGCATGTTGCGCACTGGCTGAATGACGCGCCCGCCTGAAAAGGCTGACAGCGCCTCTTCCATTGCGGGTATGAGTTGTTCGTATTTCAAAACCCTGGCGATTGCTGCTTCGGTTAGGGTAAGCACCATCGGAACCTCCCCTGGCTGATCCACTCAAGGCAAAAGGTATTCTCAGGATTCTATGGTTGATCCTAGCACCAAGCGAGTTAGGACAACGTCCGAATCCATACATGAGCGAAGTGGCATATGCCTCGTCGAGGTCCGCTTAGCGAGGCACAGCGGACGAGATTTGCTCTCGTGAGTTCTTCGCATTCTGACCCATAGGCGACATTTTGCGATGGCAGTCCGAAATGCGCGTAGAGCTTCCGATACGCTCCGGAACTTTCCTAACTTCATTTTGGCGGCTCGATCGTGAGGACGTCTAAAGCCCATGACGCTGCGGACGAGCGGCGCTATCCCGACCACGGTCACGCTCCGCGCATGTTCGATGAAAAGGACAACCAGACCCAGGACGTGCGCCCGATCGGCGAATAGCAGTCTAACAGAAATGCCAGAGGCCATGTCCGGAGTTGGCCCAGAGCGTCGATTTTGGCACGTCCGCTTTTCCGCCGTTTCTAAGAGTAAACAAGACATAGCTCGGACTGGCCACGACTTCCGTGTCCTGACCCGAAGCGGAAAGCCGCTAACTCTTATCCTTTCTCCGGGTCCATATCTCGGCTAACGTTTGCGCATGCTGCTCACGAGCCCGATAAGGCCTTACGATCCCAGGTGGCCGCAAGAATATGCAAACGAGGAGGCGCGCCTGCGGCCTATCTTCGGGCCAGCTTTGGTGGAGATCCATCACGTTGGGAGCACCGCCGTGCCCGAACTAGCTGCGAAAGGCGAAATCGACATACTTGCGGTGATCAATCTCACCGATGCGGTCGAAGATTGGACCCGATCGTTTGAAGAGATGGGCTATCGACGCGGAGGCGATCTGTCCCAGGGCCATCATTTCTTCAAACGCGATGTTGCCGGTATCCGGACACACAAGCTTCATATCTGCCGGGAAGGTCACGCGCAAATCGCGAGAATGCTGCGATTTCGAGACCATTTGCGACAGCACCCAGCGGATCGGATGAGGTACCAAGAACTCAAGCTTAAGCTGGAACGTGAGAATACCAGCGGCATTCAACAGTATCTCGCCGCCAAAGAGCCGTTCATCCGCGCGATTCTCGCTGGCCTAAATTGAGCTGTGGTCGGCCGACTCGAAGCGAATTTCTGAGGCGCAAGCGCTCTCGAGCACGCCATGTCTCCTCGTGGCCTTTCCGTGCCCCCCGGCGAGGTCTGCTATCGTGCCGCTATTGGCGGATCAGCACACATCAGGCGTGACCCGGGCCCCCTGATCACGGTGCACGACCTGCTCAGCCGCGCACGGCGACTGCGCGGCCGTAAGGCGGCTGGGCCGCGACCGGCGGATTGGCGGTCTGCGCAGCGAGCTCGCCAATCAGGCGGTCGGCATCCGCCGCCATGCCATCGGGCGCCTGAATCACCAGCCGTTCCAGCGCCCAGCGATAGGACGAGACGCGCTGCTCCAGGCATTGCTGCACCCACTGGACGATCAGCGAGTTCTCCTGCATGCGCGCGACCGCATCCGCCTTCTCTCTCGGCGACAGCTCGGAGACGCGCGCCATGCTGGCATCGCGCTTCTTGTCGAGATCGATGACGCGGATCGCACTGGCGAAGAACGGCTCGAACCGCGTGATGTCGTTGCGCACGTCCTCAATGAGCTGCGCATAGCGCGAGGAATGCGAGCGGTGTGGCTCGTCAATCAGGGTGCGGCCGTACATGGTGCGGTCGAACACCACCTTCTGCTGCCAGGGCGACGGCAACGCCTTGTAGTCGCCGAACACGCTCTTCCAGGCGGGACGCGACAGCGGCGGCTCGATCATGGGATAGGCGAGGTCGCGAAGCTGGCGCTCGTCGTCGGTGAGCTGGAATTGCGAAGCCCTGAGACCAAGGCTGCCCGTCACCTCAAGACCCAGCCAGCGGTGCATGTCGTCGCTGCGCATGTCCTCGCGGGTGCGACCGAAATCGCCGCCGCTACAGGCACCGAGCGTCGCGCCGGTCAGCGCGAGCAACAGGGCCGATGCGAAACACCGGATCTTGTGATGTGGGTCCGGCATTTGCACGAAGGCCGGACTTTTAGCGACGCCTGCGGCGGCGTCCCGGCGCGGTGCCCTCTGCCGGTCCACGACCGCCGCTGGTCTCGTCCGATTCACGCTCGATGCGGATCACGGGAAGGATCAACACCCTCCCCGTCTCTGCGAGCGGAGCGACATCCCCCGATGAGTCCAGCCGGCGACCGGCCGGAAATTCAATGATGGTCCCCATGTCAGCTCTCTTCTATTGCCGCGCGACCGAACGGTCCTCACAACATGGGTGCCATTAAGATCAGCACATGGTTAACGGGGTGTAAACGCGCCAGCCGGACCGTAACCTCACGGGTCAGACGCGCCGTCCCGTTGCGGCACGACAACAGCTGAAACCGCAGCACCGGCTTCACGCCTCGTTTTCCTTAACGAGCCTTTAAAACAACCCGCGATAGGCTGATGCAGACGATTTTCCCGAGTTGCGTACGCCTCATGACCAAGCCGCTATTTCCAGCATTCGACGGGCTCATTACCCTGTCCCGTCGCGAAGGCGTCGATATTCGACCCACGCTTTTGCGCGTGCTGACCGATCTTTACGTGCAGGCGAAGAGCCATAGCGGCGACGAGGAGCGGCAATTCGTCGAGCTCGCCTCGCGGCTGATCGAGCAGGTCGACGATGCGACGCGCGCAGCAGTGAAGGCTCGTCTTGCGATCTATCCTGCAACCCCTGCGCCGATCATGCAGAGGCTGGGGCTGCTGCCCACGGATGAGGGTCGCCGGATTCCGCTGGCGCGCGAGATCCCCGCTCCGCCCGAAGCGGCCGCGCCGGCTCGCACGCCGACCGATGCGGAACTGCGCATGTCCGCGAACATGGCGATGCAGCCAAAGGATGCCGCCGAGATCCACGACATGTTCTTCCGTGCGACGGCCTCGGAGCGCGCGCTGATCCTGCACAATCTCGCCCAGACTCCCCTGAAGGCCGCGCCTCGCATTCCGACCGCCCGCGCCACGCGCGCGATCCAGACGCTGGAGTGGGCGGCCTATGCCGAGGACACCGAGAGTTTCACGCTGGAGCTCGGCGAGAGCCTGATCCTGCCCTCGCGCGTGGCCTCGCAGATCGTGGATGATGCCGGTGGGGAAGCGCTTGCGGTTGCCGCGCGCGCGCTCGACATGCCGAGTCCCAACTTCCAGCGCATCCTCCTGTTCTTCAAGCCGGAGATCGGAATGTCCGTGAACACCGTCTACCGGCTGTCGCGGCTCTATGACCGGCTCAGCGATCGCTCGGCGCTGGTGATGCTCGCCGCCTGGCGCGGCTCGACGCTCGCCTTGACGCGCGCAAAATATCAGTCGTCGCTCTACGACGGCGAACGCCAGCGCGCGCGTAGCGGCGCGAGCCAGCCGCGGCCTTTGGTGCAGCCCGGCGCGATCCCGCCGATGCGGACAGGCACCGGCGGGTCGGAGCGCTAGAGCATAGTCCGGAAAAGTGTGCAGCGGTTTTCCCTCGCGACAAACGCGGAACGCGTTTGCGCGGAGATCATGCTCAAACAACAACCTAAAGCGCGATGACGATTCATCCCAATCACATCGCGCTTTAGATCCTCAGGCGCGCGCCAACTCCAGAAAATGCCGCCCGGCGCGGTCCTCGGTCTCCACGATCCAGGCGTCGGGGTCGAAACGGATTTCCTTGGTGAGCCGCTCTTCGACCGCAGGCTCCGGCAAAGGCTGCGGCGCCATCGGCACGAAGAAGCGGTCGACCGGCCGGCCGTCGTCATAGACGGTCTGCGGCGCGGGCACGTACAGCATCGCGTTTCCGTCAAGCAGCGACACCTTGACGAAGACGGCCCCCGCCTCCTCGGCGCCGCGCCGGCGCACCGCGCCGAACACGCCTTCAGTCTGGCAGCGGCGCAAGTAGGCCGCCACCCATATGTTCGATTTCAATCGCATGGACAAGACGATAGGCCAGCCGCGGAGACCACACCAGTGTCCGCGCCAAGCAATGGCGATTATTCGACTGGATGTCCGATCACGGCCGCAAGCTCACGCAACAGGCGGTCGGAGACCTGACCGGTCACCGGCATCTTGTGCTCGCGCTCGAACTTCTGGATCGCGGCCTGGGTTTCGCCGGAAATCGACCCGGTCACCTTCAATTGCCCGTACCCATATTCGGAGAGCGCGCGCTGCACGGCGGCGACGCGACGCATGGCGGGGCTTTGCTGCGCCGGGATCGGCGCCGGCGGGCGCGCGACAACGACCGACTGCGACGGAGGCGTTGTCGCCGTGGCCTTGACGAGATTGGTCAGGGGATCGGCGGATCTGGAGGTCGAGGCCGTTGCCTCGGCAGCCTTCTCGGGCGCCGGCAGCTTCTCCGCCGCCTTGGGCTCAGCGATGCGGAACTCCATCGGCTTCGGCTCGAGCGGCAGTGAATCGGCCCCGAGCGGGCGCGGCCGCGGCAGCGGGCTCGACAACGCAGTGGCCGATGGCGCCGGCAGATTGATCACGGTGCCGAACATCGGCGCCGGATGGCGGCCGGTTTGCAGGAACAGCGCGTTGGCGACGATGGCGCTGACCGCGGCGAAGGCAACGAGACCGGCGAGGGTATCCTTGGGGCTGTGCAGCAGGATCCGCATCGCGAGATTGCGCTCGGTCTCGACGTCGACGACCGCCGCCTTGGCGCCACGGCGGCGCGGAGCATCCCCATCCCTTGCAGATTTTCTAGGCACTTTTCTTCACCAAAGCCGGTTGGTCCTGAACATCATGGCGCGGCGGCGGCATCAGCGTCGCGATCTTGCTTTCGCTCAGCCGTCCTTGTGGCGGCGTGCAGACGAGTGGCAGCTTGATGGTGACCGCCGTCCCCTCGCCGAACTTGCTTTGTATCGTCAACTCGCCGAGATGCAAGGCGACGAGGCTCTTCACGATCGACAATCCGAGACCCGTGCCTTCGTGACGACGCTGATAGGTCTTGCCGGCCTGGAAGAACGGCGCGCCAATCCGTTTCAGGTCGTCGGGCGCGATGCCGACGCCGGTGTCGCTGATGCGAAGGAACAGGTGCGATGGCGAAACCGTGGCGGCGACGGTGACCTGCCCTCCACGCTCGGTGAACTTGATTGCGTTCGAGACGAGGTTGAGCACGATCTGCTTGAAGGCGCGCGGATCGCCGGTCATCACCGGCAAATCCTGCGGCGCATCGGTGATGAGATCGATGCCGTTCTCGCGCGCCTTCAGCGCGAGCAGATTGCAGCAATGCAACAGCGCGGCGCGCGGCCCGAACGGTTCCGGCGAAATCTCGAACTTGCCGGATTCCATCTTCGACATGTCGAGGATGCCGTTGACGACCGACAGCAGGTGCTGACCGGAAGCGTTGATGAGCTCTGCGTATTCCTTGCGCTGGGCCACACCGAGCATCAGGGTCTGCTCCTGCGCGATCATCTCGGAGAAGCCGATGATGGCGTTGAGCGGCGTGCGCAACTCGTGGCTCATGGTGGCGAGGAAGCGTGTCTTGGCAGCATCGGCCGCTTCCGCGGCGCTGCGGGCCTGATCGAGCGCCTGCTCCTGCATCTTGCGATCGGTGATGTCGCGCATCACGGCGACGACCTCGGGCTCGCGCGTCAGGTCGCGGCCCAAATCCCGCTCAACCAAATCCTTGTCAACCAGGTCCTGGTCGAGCGGCCGGCAGCGCATCTCGACCCAGATGAAATCGACCTGGCCGCGCTCACTGCCGCCGATCTCCCGCCGCAGCCGGAACTCGACGCTGCGCACGTCGCCGCGCGCGGCGTCCGACAGCGCGGTGAGATAGGCCGGACGGTCGGCGACGTGAACGCGGTCGAACAGGCCGTGACCAGTGAGCTGGGCGACCGGCAGGCCGAGCATGGCCTCGACAGCCGGCGAGATGAACTGGACTGCGCCGTTGCGCCGATGGCGCGAGATGACGTCGCTCATGTTGCGCGCCAGCAGGCGATAGCGCTCCTCTTCGCGCGACAACAGCGCAACGCTGGTGCGCGCCAGCGATTCAGCGCCGAAAGCAAGACCCGTCGCATAAAGCGTCGCGGACGCAACGCCGAACGCGGTGAACATGCCGCGTTCGGCCGCATTGGCCTGGTCGAGCGGCAACCAGTCGAGATGACCGAACAGGATCAGGAGCGCCACGCAGGACAGCGCCAGCACCGAAGCAAAGGCCGCGACACGGCGCGAGGCCGACAGCGCAGCCTCCAAGGGAACGACGACCAGCCAGACTGCGGCAAACGATTCGATGCCGCCCGTGGTCACCGCCACGGCCATGATCAGCCCGGCGAGCGCCAGCGACGACAGCACATGGGCACCTTCATAGCGGCCGGTGCGCGAAAGGAACCACGACAGAAGAATCGGCGCGATCAGCCAGGCGAAGGCCGCGACCTCGATCGCGCTGGGTGCGCCGCGCATGGCAAGATAAATCGGGAATGCGGCAAAGGCGGCGAGACTGCCGAGGAGCCTGGGGGCCATGAAAGCCCGATGGCGTGCCCGCGTCAGCGCGTCATAACGCGCCGAGGGATGTAGCAGCGCATCGAGA